>NZ_JBFUGE010000346.1:0-6502 GCF_056403075.1 Ideonella sp. P3_A4
GGGCATAGCGGCCTGCGAATCATGCACATTGGTACAGCACTGGATCCGCAGCTCGGCGAAGCGGCCCGACAAACGATGAGCCAGTGCCCCAACTATCGTTGGATCGACGGTCTGCCTGCGCCAGCCACAAGACGCTGGATTGCACGTGCACGGGCGCTGGTTCACACGAGCAGGCTGGAGGGAGGTGCAAACGTCGTGATCGAGGCGGTGCGCTCCAACGTGCCTGTGCTGGCCAGCCGAATCGACGGCAATGTCGGTCTCTTGGGAGACGACTACGAAGGCTACTTCGCCGTTGGCGACGCGGCTGGCTTGGCGAACCTGATGTTGAGATTTGCGTCAGAGCCTTCGTACGAGGATCGGCTGCGGGTGCAGTGCGAACTGCTCGATCCGCTCTTTGCCCCCGAGGCCGAGTCCGACGCGATTCGCATGTTGTGGATGGACATGCAGCGACCGAGGCTCTAGGGTGCAGCGCGGCCAGTGTCGAGGCGACGTCTCTCGCAGCCAGCAGCTGCCACGCGGCAAGAGTGTCGCCGGGTCGCAAGCTGCCTCACACCACGCGCAGGACTTCCCAGCGCTGCGTCCCCGAAACGACATGCGGTTCAAGGTCCTTGCTCCACTGCTTGTGCGCTTCGATGCCAGCAAGCTTTGCCCACGCTGTGTTCAGTTCAGCGAGGTCGGCAATGGTGACTTCGACCTCGACGGTCGACTCAAGCGCGCCAATCGACCCGGTGGTCAGACGCAACTGGCTCGCCTTCCAGCCGATTTGCTCGCCGATGTCCCTGTTCCAGGCCTGCATGGCGTCGATCACCGCCTGCTTGTGGCCGAAGCGGGCATCGATATGCCAACGCGCGATCATCATGGTGGGTCTCCTTTCGGGGTTGAACAGGAATGAGGCCGGCGGTTTCGCGTCAAGCGATCGTTGCCAGCACCTCGAGGTACTCCGACTCGACCACCGTGCCGCCGCCGCGGGCTCGGTTGTGGGTCGCCCAGAGGTCTTCCAGGTTCGTCCGCAGCAGGGCCTGCTTTTGCGCATCTGCGGCAAGCGCCTCGAAGGCGCGTTGCGTGGGGCCGTAGAACTCGCGCCAAAACTCAACGACCTGCGGCGGCGTGAACTGTTCGAAGTGGAATTCGATCGTGCGTGGCTGCACGTGCAGGTCCGCAACCTGGGAACCGAAGCGCTCTCGCAGCTTCGACTCATCACCCCATAGCAGCGGTGAAGGCATCATCGCTGGCGGAGGTACCAGCGCGCTGATTGTCTTGAACATCTGCCCGATGAAGCTGCTTGGCGTCCAGTTGGCCATCGCGACAATGCCGCCGGGCCGCGTGACGCGTGTGAGCTCCCTGGCGACGATGTCGGGACGAGGTGCGAACATGGCACCGAACATGGTGACCACAGTGTCGAAGCTGCCACCTTCATATGGGAGTGCCTCGGCATCACCCTCATCGAACTGAATGTTCAGCCCCGCCGCGGCAGCGCGCTGCCGAGCTTGCTCGACGAGATTCGGTGCGATATCGATCCCAACGACCTTGGCTCCGGCTCTGGCCGCCGGAATGGCCAGATTGCCGGTCCCGCAAGCCACGTCGAGTACGCGTTGGCCAGGCTTGAAGTTCATCCGAGCAATGAAGTCCGCGGCTCCGGTTTCATACGAAGCCGCGATGCGGCCGAAGTCGCCAGCCGACCACGTCCCCTTCAGGCGAGCTTTCAAGCTGCTCATCTCGGGCGTCAGCGCTTCCATGGTGGACCTCATTTCGGTTGGCAGGCTCAGTGCTGCAACGAGGTATACGCGTCAGGAACCGGGTCAGATGCAGGGTCCACGCAAATATCTGTCATTCCAATGAATATGAGAATATACGCCGATGAGTTCGCAAAAGGACAATTTGTTCGAGCAGGTCGCCCGCCTGGGAAAGGCACTGTCAAGCCCGAAGCGCCTGCATCTCATCGAGCTTTTGTGCCAGGGTGAAAAGACGGTCGAAACTCTAGCCGCGCAGGCGCAGATGAGCGTCAAGCTGGCCAGTGCACACCTCAAAGAACTCAGGCAAGCCAGGCTGGTCGAGCCTCGCAAGGACGGCAAGTACGTGCTGTATCGGCTGGCGGACCTGGGCGTGGCCAACCTGTGGGTGTCTCTTCGCAGCGAAGCCGAGGCGCGGCTGCTGGAACTACGGGCCGCGCTGGTGGCCCTGATCGATCATCGCGCGGATCTTGAAGGCATCGACCGGCGCAGCATTTTAAAAGGGGCGATGTCGGGCGACTTGGTCGTGCTCGATGTCCGACCGGCGGAGGAATTCGCCAGTGGTCACCTGCCTCATGCGCGTTCGCTGCCGCTGCATGAGCTGAAGAAGATGCTCGCCGAGCTYCCGAAGGACGCTCCGGTGGTCGCCTACTGCCGCGGCCCGTTCTGCCTGATGGCGCGGGACGCCGTGGAGCTGCTGCGCAAGAAGGGCTACAACGCGTTTGTCCTCACGGACGGCGTCGCAGAGTGGCGTGCCCGCGGCTTGCCGGTTGAAGCCTAGTACTTCACGAGATTCAAACCAGTAGCTGCGGACTCCGGCTGCAATCTGCCGCCGGTCGACCACTTCGCTTTTCTGTTGGAGCAAGCGGCCCAAGCTCAGAGAACCTGCCAAATGACATTGTTCTTGTTCCTGGGACGCTTCGAAACACGGAGGGCTTGCAAATGTCCATAAAGTCGGTCACATTTGAGGCTTGAAAAATGGACATCACCACCTCATGACTGCCATCATTCACTCAGAAGCCTGGGACATCGATAGCCGGCTTGCGGAACTTGACCTCACCCGAGCCGTTCTGACCGACGTCGTCAAGGCCTGCGTTGCCGGGTTCGGCGGTTGCACGGAGAACGATCCGCCGAATGCTCGTGGCTACGAGAGCTACCGCCATGGGACTCGGCGGGCGCGCGAGCTTCTGCGTGGCACCGGATGGGAGAAGGACGACAGCGGCAACTTCTGTTCGATCGTCAACCATAAGCGCCGATTCAAGCTGGTGGTGATGAACGCCGATGACGGTGCCGGCCTGCCCGATCGAGTGCCACAGAACCGCTGCAAGAAAGGTCCCAACTCCGAGCGGGCAGCGACAGTCAATCAAGCATCGCTCTTCGCCCCCGAAGACATCCCTCTGCCGAGCCCGGAGGGCCTGCCTCCTGGTCTGCATGGCTATACGACCTGGCACCTGTGTGTATTCATCAGCGGCGAGACAGTTCGTGCAGAGCTGTCACTGCTGAACGAGTTCCAGGGCGGGTACTTCACAGGCTTTTTCGAGAAGATCATCATCCTCGGCGACGGTGACTGGAAGCCGGTGAATGTCTTCGACGATCCCGATCAAGACGATGGTGCGCCGGACTTCAACATTGAAGTCAAGCGAAAGTGAATCGAGCTATCTTCAGCCCCGCACGGCTCAGCTTGGCACGACGTAGAAGGAAGCTCACCAAGAAGGCGTTGGCCGAACAGCTGGATGTGGACCAAAAGACCGTCATCCGCTACGAGCATGGCGATGTCGAACCGCCTGTGAGCAGCATGGAGGCGCTGTCGGCCGTGCTCAACTTCCCGCAGTCGTTCTTCTATGGGGCAGAGCTGGACGAACCGATGGCCGAAGCAGCAAGCTTTCGTTCGTTGAGTTCCATGTCTGTACGCGACCGTGATGCTGCACTTGCGGCCGGCGCGTTCGCGTTCATGCTGAGCGACTGGGTGCACGAACGCTTCACGTTGCCAACCCATAGCCTGATTGACTGCAAAGAGGGTTGCGACCCTGAAACGGCCGCTCGCGCGCTTCGACAGCATTGGGGTCTCGGCGAGCGTCCTGTGCAGAACGTCGTGCACATGCTGGAAGCGAAGGGTGTCCGCGTCTTCTCGCTGGCGGAGAACACGCAGGCAGTTGACGCGTTTTCGATGTGGCGGCGCGATACGCCGTTTGTGTTTCTCAACACCACCAAGACCGCCGAACGCAGCAGATTCGATGCTGTGCACGAATTGGGGCATCTTGTGCTGCATCGCCATGGGGGGCCGCACGGTGGTCGAGAGGTTGAGGATCAGGCCAACCAGTTTGCTTCTGCCTTTCTCATGCCGGAGGCCGATGTACGCGCAAGGTTGCCTCGGGTTGGAACGCTCGGCGAGATAGTCTCAGCCAAGAAGCGGTGGCGGGTGTCTGTCGCTGCGCTCAACTATCGGCTTCACAAGCTTGGGATCACGACGGACTGGCAGTACCGAACCTTCTGCATCCAGATCATGCAGAACTACAAGCAGGTAGAGCCTGAAGGCATTGACCGCGAGCTGTCCATCGTTTGGGACAAGGTGCTGACGCAGCTCCGCGAAGACGGCATCACTACGTCAAAGCTGGCTGAGGAACTTGGATTGCCAGTATTTGAGATCGAAAATCTTCTGTTCAGATTGACCAACATGCAGCGCATCGAGGGTAGCGGGATGGGAGGCGGTAAGAGCCGCGCCAAGCTATCAGTCGTTTAGCGTTCGATTTTCCAACCGCCATTGGAGGACCTTGTGGCCAAGCAACCCGAAAACCATGGCAAGCTCTGGACGCCTCAGCATGAGGCAAAGCTTGAGAAGCTCATCGATGGGAACACGCCAACGCGTGTCATCGGCATCAAGCTCGGCCGTACGGAGGCAGCGATATACGGCAAGGCGTCCGAACTGGGCAAGTCGCTCAAGCCTACCAATCAGTCTCCGTACAACAGACGCAAGTAGCCGTCGACTTCCTGGTCGTCTCACTGAGCGGTCTTCCGTAGGCCGAAGGACCGCTGAGGGTCGAGCGCGCCAGCGCACGTAGCCCGATCAGGAGGTCACGACGGTCAGATGGCGCCGACTATTCGCTTGGCAGCGGCCGCGACAAGTTCCAGCGCCTCGATGGCACCGTCTGCCAAACCCTTCTCGAAGTCGCACGCAGTCGTACCCATCTGGTTGGTGACGTGCGCAAAGCACAGGACCTTCCTGTCGCGCGCTTGCGCAAACGAGTAGAGGGCGGCCGCCTCCATCTCCACAGCCAGCAGGCCTTGATCGCGCATGTCCTGGATCTGAGACTCGGTCTCTCGAAACGGTGCGTCGGTCGTCCAGACCGCGCCACGATGTATTGGCGTACCGGTCGAAAGCTCGACCCCAGCCAGGGCACCTGTCAGGTCAGGATCTGCATCGACAAAGTTCGAGGGTGGAAGGTAGTGATAGCTGGTCCCTTCGTCTCTGAGTGCCTTGTCGATCAGAACGAAGTACGGTGGTGCGCTCAGAGGCGCAAGCTGCCCCGCCGACGTGACGCTGATCAGCAACTCGCAGCCGCTGGCGAACAACTCTTCTGCCACGAGAACCGCAAAGGACGCGCCAACGGCGCAGGGGACAACACCGAGTTCGACGCCTTGATGCGGGACTCGATGCAACGAGGTGTGATAGCAGACCCAATTCGGGTCCACGTGCGACGAGGCCTGCCGTTGCAGGTAGCGGGCAATGTCGCCGTCCGGGTCGAGCACGCAGATGGCGGGTACTTTCGCGTCTGGCATGCCGCGCTGACGCCGCGCCTCACGAAGCAGGCTCTCTGGCGTGAACACGGACGGCTCGTCGTGGCGTTTGCCGGCCAGGATCGGTGGCAGATCGAGAGCGCCCTTCACGCCAAAGTGTCCGCCCACGTGGCTCGCGCCCAATCCCAGGCGTACACGCCCTCGATCTCATTGGCTGTAGCCGAGAGACCGCCGGGTGCCGGCAACACACCCTTGAAGGTCTTCTCGGCCGCGTTGAACTGGTAGATGTTGGCCAGGTGGATGGCCGACTTGGCGCTGACCATGCTGTAGCAGGCATTCATCAGCACAGGTGCCGGATTCGCGTCCCAGCCGCTCAGTTCAGCCACGATCGCAGCAGCCGCCACCTTGGCTTGGTTGTTGGCGATATGTCCACTCTTGGGCAGGCCGGGAGGCGACACCACCGCGTCCCCGATGATGTAGACATCCTTCGCCACCGTCGACTCGAAGGTCTGATAGTTCACCGGACACCAGCGGCCGTTCAGTGCCAGACCCGTATCCCGTGCAAGGCGGCCAGCTTGCATGGCAGGCACGACATTCAACACCGCGGCGCGCAGGGCTTCCTGTCCTTCAACCTGAAGCGCACCTTGTGTCGCGTCGACTCCGACCAATCGCTGCGAAGGCCGATGCTCGATCAGCCCGGGATACTGCTCGGTCCACACCTTCCTGAACAACGCCCCCTTGACCACGATGTCGCGGTTGGCGTCCAGGATCACGACCTTCGAGCGTGGCTTCGCCGCCTTGAAGTACTCGGCGATGAGACTGGCTCGTTCATACGGCGCCGGCGGGCAACGGTATGGCATTTCCGGAACAGTGATCGCGTAGACGCCGCCATCTGGCATCGCCTCGAGCTGCTGACGAAGCGCCAGTGTTTCGGCGCCTGCCTTCCATGCATGCTGCACGCGCCCCGTGGCGTGCGCAGCCGCAAGGCCGGGCACGCTGTCGAGCATGAGCTCGATCCCAGGACTCAGCACCAACTT
>NZ_JBFUGE010000347.1:0-6469 GCF_056403075.1 Ideonella sp. P3_A4
GACATGGGCCGCCGCGCCGAAGACGGCAGCACGTTGTTGGTCAGCAGCGCCTTGCCCGACCCTTTGATCAACACGCAGGACGATCTGCGTGCATCCACCCAGCGCCTGGYGATTTATGCGCAAGACGAGTGGAACCTGACGTCGCAATGGGCAGCCCATGCGGGTCTGCGCTGGGAAGGCATCACGACCGAAGGCGAGGGCGAAAACACGCCCGACGCGCGCAATCGGTCAAGTGTATGGACGCCACTGCTGCATGCAGTGTGGCGGCCCGAGCCGAAGAGCCGCGACCAGGTCCGCATGAGCCTGACGCGCAGCTACCGTGCGCCAACGCTGCAGAACCTGCTGGGCCGCTACAACGTGTCTTCGCGTGACCCGCTGGGCGAGAACTCACCAACCACGCCGGACCGTGCGGGCAACCCCGACCTGCGGCCCGAACTGGCCACCGGCATCGACCTTGCGTACGAGCATTACCTGCCCAATGGCGGGCTGCTCAGCGCCAACGTCTTCTACCGCCGCATCCGTGACCTGATGCGCACGCTGACCACGTTGGAAGACGTGCCCGGCTTCCCCGCCCCGCGCTACGTCGCCCGGCCGCAAAACGTCGGCAACGCGACCACGCAAGGGGTGGAGCTGGAAGCCAAGTTCCGCCTCAATGAGCTGGTCGACGATGCACCGGCGGTTGACCTGCGCGCCAATGTCAGCTTGTTCAATTCGACGGTCGACAGCGTGTCCGGCCCGAACAACCGGCTCGACTCGCAGCCCGGCGGCACGGCGAACTTCGGCGCCGACTACCGCTGGCCTGGCACGCCGCTGACGACAGGCGGCAACTTCAACTACACGCCCGGCTACACCACGCGCCTGGCAGAAGATCAGTGGCTGACGCAATCGGCCAAGCGGGTGTTCGATGCCTACGTGCTGTGGGCGATCAGCCCGGTGATGCGTTTGCGCGTCACGGCCAGCAACCTGCTGCAGCAGGACGCCGAGACGGTGAGCCTCGTCAATGCCGAGCGGGCCGACACCGTCGCATCGACCTTCGTCAACTGGCGCGTACAGCTGGAAATGAAACTCTAGGACCTGGCACCCTACGCCGCCTAAGGCGTCGGCTCCCCCGATGTGGAGCGATCGCCAAGGGGCGGCCCGGCGGCGATCTGCACGCGTTGGCCAGCGTATTCGACACATTGACCCGCGCGCATCTTCGCGGTCTTGCGCAACTCGACCTGGCCGTCGACCCGCACTTCGCCAGCCGTGATCAGCTGCCGCGCGCTGCCGCCGCTGGGAGCGAGTCCGGTGGCCTTGAGCAAGGCATCCAGCGCGATGTGCTCGCCGCGCAGTTCGAATTCAATGGTGTCCATCGCGCCATTGTCGCGCCCCCCAAACTCCGAGCTTGGCACGTACAGGTGGAAGGACTAGCATGTTCCACCCATCTGTCGGGTTACTTCGCGTTACCTGGAGGTCTCATGAACCAATTTCCCTTCTGTCGTCCGTGGATCGGCATGGCGGCGATCGCGGCTCTGTCGGCGGCTGGCATCGCGTCGGCCGCACCCAGCTACAAGCTCGAGTACCTGAAGAACGACGGCCCTGCAGTGATGGACACGATCTATGGGATCAACGACAGCGGCCTGATGGTCGGACGGTTCACCAAGATCGAGCCGTACCCCAACAAATACTCGTTGGCCACACTGAGCGGACGGACGGTCACGCCACTGCCCGACACCCCCAGCTACATCAACCCTGCCATCAACAACGCCGGTGACGTCCTGGGCTCGGCCAACGCCGGCAAGCCGGTGGTCGTCTGGTGGCACGATGGCACGCGCGAGATGATCCCGAACATGGTCTACGGCAAGGTGATCAACACCTCGGGCCAAGTGCTGGGGACCTACAAGATCACGCCGCTGCAGCCGGTCTTCGGCATGCGCTACGACCACGGCACGACGGTGAAGCTGCCACCGCTGCATCCGACCGGCGAGGTCTATGTGTATTCGATGAACGACCAGGGCGTGGTGGCCGGCATGTCGGCGGTGTTCACCGACATGTACCACTTCTATCCCGCGATCTGGGATGCGAATGGCCAGGGCCACAGACTGGGCGATGACACCGTGGTCGGCGAGGGCGAAGCCAAGGCGATCAACAACCACGGCCACGTCAGCGGTTGCGCCGATGTGATCGGCTGCTTCCTGTACGACGGCACCAACTTCACGCGCCTGCCCGATGTGAAGACCCGCCCGGTGGAGGGCGTGGTGGCGATCAACGACGACGACGTGATCGTCGGCTACTCCGGGGCAGGCGCCAAGCGTGGTCCGGTGGTCGTGCGCAACGGCGAGTCGCACTACCTGCAGGACATGATCGGCAAACGCGGCGAAGGCTGGACCTACATGGTCGCCTATGACATCAACAACGCCGGCCAGATCGTCGGGCGCGGCACGCAAAACGGCAAGATGGTGAACTTCATCGCATCACCGATTGCCGCTGATACCGCGGCTGCGCCCTGAAGCGTTCGCCCTCAAGCCGCGGGTTCGACAAGCGCCTGAACCCGCGGCACGGTGGTGTGGGCAACACGTTCGAAAGGGTGCGCGGTCTTGCGCGTGCCACCCTGCGGCGTCATCAGGTAGGTGATGTGCTGGCTGTCTGCCCGCAGCCGCTGCCAGCCATTGCGTTCCATGAAAGCCAGGCAGATCGTGTTGTCGGTATCGATGTCGACGACGATGTCGGCCTTCAGGCTGAACAGCCACTCAAGGGCCGGCTTCAACAGCAGCGCCCAGCGGCCGCGAAACGCCGGCAGCACGGCGATGTGGGCCTCTGCACCGTCGAAGATGATGCCGCCGATCGGCTGCCCGTCGGACAGGAAGCCGATCGACGGGCAATCGCGATAGAAGTCGACGAACACAGCGGGTGTCACGACCTGCAGCGTGGCCGAGCCGTCGCCAATGAATCGCTCCGAATCCGCCGTATAGAACACGGCCAGATCGACGCAAGGTGCCAGTGAAAGGCRACGCATCGCGCCGTGGCCTTCAGTTTGAAAACTCGGCCTCCAGCGACCGGCCGAGCAAGGCCTTCATCGCCAGCCGCACCGATTGGTCGGGGCTGTCCTCGAGGGTCTGCGCCATGCCCTCCCAGCAGGGTTCGCCGAGCAGGTACAGGCAGAACGCCTTCAGCTCCGGGTGCGGATCACCAGGCAGCGATTCGAGGTGGCACAGCGCTTCGCGGCACTGCCCGCGTTGAATGGCGATCAGCACGGCAAAGACCACCAGGTCTTCGGGCGTTGGATACACCGCCGAGATCTGCTCGAGCATCGCCTCGGCCTCATCCAGGCGCCCTTCGCGCACAGCCTCGACCATCGGGCGGACCAGCTTTCGGGGATCGGCGTCGGTCGTGTTCATGGGCCGCCCACCACCGTGTTCAACGCTGCCATCTTGAGGTTGTTGGCGGCACCGGCTGCCGTGAAGTCGGACGCGGTCGCGGCGGCACCTGCAGTGGCGGTGAGCGCGCCTTGTGCGACCTTGCTCAAGTTGCCGGTGGCCAAGCCACTCACCGTCGTCGCGAGGCCGTTGCGGACCGACTGCATGTCGTTGGCGACCTTGTCGATCACGCCTCCCGCCACGCTTTCGATCTCCTTGTCGGCCCACTGCATCAGCTGGTCCAGCTTGCCGCCCATCAACGCGTTGGCGGCAAAGCCGGCGGGCGACAGGTTGGCCGCATTTCGCGCGACATCGAGGCCGGCGCCGAGCATCTCCTTCAAGCCGCCGGCAGCCTTGCCGAAGTCGAGCTTGACGATCCCCTCGGCGACGTGGCCGGCGGCCTTGAACGCATCACCGATGCCGTGGCCGATGGCGTTGAATGCTTTTCCGATGGCACCCATGACAACGCTCCTTGAACTGGTTGAGACCGCTTTGTGCCGCGGCGGGTTAACGAATCGGGCCGCCTCGCGAACGCCAAGCGTCGCTGGTGCGCGCAGTGTGTTCACTGTCGATGGATGGACTGCCGGCGCCGCGAAGAGGCACGTTGAAAAGCGAATCGAGCAGCGCAGACTTCGCCTCGGTCGACAGCCGGCTGCACCCAAAGACCGAAGCGTTGCATCCTCACGCCGCAGGATTGACAAGCCGTTGCGCCCGCGGCAAAGTCCGCCACCTTGAGCCGCGATCCCGCGGCGCATCGCCCAACCAACCGAAGGAGGCTGCCATGGATGAAGTCACCACCACCCTCTCTGCGGTTCGCCAGCCACTCGCTGCCTTCCTGCGTTGACGTCTTGATCTGACGTTGGGCCGTCGCCTCTGACGGTCTCGGGCCAACGCCCACCACGCACCGGCAACCTGCTGCCGGGCGATCCGCACCCAAACCCTGAATTGTTCTGGCCTTCTGGCCTGAGCTGCCGCATGCGCTTGCCGGTCAATCCGGCTGCGCAGACGGCCCCCGTTTGTCTCGACGCGGATCACCTACAGCAATGTTCGACACGATCGACTTCCAAACCCTGCGCGGCATCGGCCTGACCCAAGGCCTCGTGGCGCAGATGTTCAACCTTCAAACCGAAGCCGGCGACCGGCTGATGCGCGTTGTCGAGGTACAGCGCGACCGCCTGCGCCTGCACGACGGCGTGAACGAGCACGTGKCCCAGGTCTGGCCCACGCTGCGCCTGGCCTTGCAGATGCAGGGCGACGTGCTGGTGGTCGGCGACTGGGTCGCCGCACGCACCGGTGGCGACCTCGGCGATGCGCTCTGGGCCGCGGCCCGCGTGCCGCCGGTCAATCACCTGGTACGGCGCGACAGCAGCGGCCAACGCCAGACGCTGGTCAGCAACGTGGACACCGCGTTGCTGGTGATGGGCGCGGGGCAGGACTTCAACCTGCGCCGACTCGATCGCTACCTGGCGCTGGTGCGTCTGGCCGATGTGTCACCGCTGGTGGTGCTGAGCAAGGCTGACTTGTGCACCGACCCCGCGGCGCGGGTCGACGCCGTACGCCGCCACACCAGCGACGGTGTCGACGTGCTGGCGCTGAACGGGCTCGATGCGTCGAGCGCCGATGCACTGGCACCGTGGCTGAGTGAAGGCCAGACGCTGGTGCTGCTGGGCTCCAGCGGCGCCGGCAAGAGCACGCTGACCAACCGGCTGACCGGTGCACTGCAAGACACCGGCGGTGTGCGCCAAGGCGACGAACACGGTCGTCACACGACGACGGCACGCTCGCTGCACCGTTGCCCGAGCGGTGCTTGCATCATCGACACGCCGGGGCTGCGCGGCTTGCAGCTCGACGCCGACGAAGCGCAACTCGACGCGRTGTTCGACGACATCTCGCGCCTGGCGCCGCTGTGCCGTTTCCGCGATTGCCAGCACCAGGACGAGCCCGGTTGCGCGGTGCGGCCGGCTGTGCCGGCCGGGCGGCTGCTGAGCTACCACAAGCTGCAGCGCGAAGCCCGGCGTCACGAGATGACGGTGTTCGACAAGCACAAGCTGCTGAGCGAATGGAAGACCCGCGGCCGCGAGGCCAAGGCCGTGGGCCGCAGTAAGCGCGGATAGTCGATGTTTTTAGGGTGGCTCATCGACTGAGCCAGTCGCTGCCTACACTGTCTTCTGCACTGACTGATCTGCAGCGCCCCGATGAGGAGGAGAGGGTGGAAACGTCGCCGTTGGGGCGACCGTATCCGCCCCTGGGCAGCGCAGGTCAGCAGGTGTGGCGCGGCTTCATTCGAGGCCGTGCACCGATGGTGACATTCAAGGAGAACACATGACGAAATCAATCCCCTGGATCCGTGGCGTGGCGGCGTTGGCTCTGGTGCTGGCCGGCTCGGCGCAGGCCGACACATTGGCCAGCGGCTTCATCCCCGCCGAAGGTCGCGTCGACGTCGCGTTCGACACCAACAGCCAGGTGCTCTACATCAGCGGCGGTGCGCAGGTGCGGCGCTTCGACTTCAACACCAAGAGCTTCCTGTCGCCGCTGGCGCTGGGTGGCTCGACGATGGGCATGGACATCTCGGCCGACGGCAAGAAGCTGGCGGTTGCCAACGCGTCTCGCGGCGCGGACAAGAACTTTGTCGATGTAGTGACGCTGAAGACCGGCAAGGCCAAGCGCGTTTCGTTCCCGCTGGCGTTCTACGAAGGCGGCACCTACTCGGTGGCATACGACGCGGCAGGCAAGCTGCTGGTCACCAGCCAGTTCGAAGGTTCGGGCACGACACCGCTGCGCCGCTACGACCCCGTCACCGGGTTGAGCGATCAGCTGGGCGAGCTGCGAGTGCCGGCGATGGTCAGCCCGAGCGCGACGCACCGCTACGTCGCGGTGGCCGAGGGCAACATCTCGAGCGGGCCGTACGGCCGCTACGTCACCGGCGACAGCAGCTACCAGTCTTCGAACACGACGAACTGGTTCCTGTTCGAAATCGCGATCGCGCCCAACGGGTCCCAGATGTCCGTGCCGACCTACAGCGGCACGTTCATCAACGACGCCAAGAAGACCTTCCCGACGGTGGGCACCTACGC
>NZ_JBFUGE010000348.1:0-6459 GCF_056403075.1 Ideonella sp. P3_A4
GGTATCTGCCCAGCCGCCCGGCCGCACGATCATCACCATCTGGTCGAATCTCGATGGCACGTATTTCTGACTCAGGACCCTAGGGGCTGAACTTGGCGGGCGGTTGAATGCGTAAGCCGAAGTGACTTTCGGCTACTGCGCGCTGTGCGGTCGACACCTAGAGTGACCGTCACAACACAAGGACCGTGCGGAACTGGGTATGCCTGACTTCGACGTGGAGTCGCTGCTGTCGCCACTGGCAGGTGACGCCCCCTGCGGCGCCGACCTGGAATACGACCCTGCGTTCCTGTCGCTGCAGGAGGCAGGCAGCGGCCGCGCTGAGCAGCAATACGGCGACACGGTGATCGCCGCCGAGGAGCCCGACTGGCCGGTGGTGCAAGACGCCGCGCTGCAACTGGCCGGCCGCACCCGCGATCTGCGATTGGCCGTCTGGCTGGCCCGCAGCGGTGCCCGGCTCGACGGCTGGACTGGTGCGGTACGCGGCCTGCAGCTGGTGCAAGGCCTGCTCGAGCGGCACTGGGACCACGTCCATCCGCAGCTGGACGCGAGCGAGAACAACGACCCGACGGCGCGCCTGAACGCGCTGATGCCGCTGGTGCACTTCGAGGGCCTGGCCGACTTGCGCGCCGCTGAGTTGACCGGCGCCCGCGGTGGCCCGACCGTGCGCCAGGTGGAACTGGCCTCGGGCCGCGCCGACCCGCTGCCCGGCGAATCCATGCCGACGGCGCAGGGGCTGGAAGAAGCCCTGGCCGCAGCCGCCACCCGGTCGCCCGCGTTGGGTGAATCCTGGAACGCCGGCTTGACGGCGGTGCAGGGCATCGAATCGGTGATCGACCGCCATGCGCCGGCTCAAGGGCCCGACTTCGCGCCACTGCGCAAGCTGATGCAGCACGTGGCCGATGCGGGCCGGCAAGCCGTGCAGGCCTCTGCGCCGGCAGGCCAGAACGGACAAACGGCCGCACCCAACGGCGCTGCACCCGTTGCGGTGGCGGTGGCCGGCATCAACTCGCGCGAAGACGCGATCCGCGCTTTGACCCGCGTGTGCGAGTGGTACGAGCGCAATGAGCCCAGCCACCCGGCGCCGCTGCTGATCCGCCGCGCGCAGCGGCTGATGAGCAAGAACTTCATCGACATCGTCCGCGACCTGGTACCCGATGGGGTCAGCCAGATCGAGCGGCTCGCCGGCATCGGCAACGAATAGGCCAGACGTCACAGGCCACCCACGGAAGGAGCCCTCCCATGGCAACCAGCAGCCAGAAATTCATTGCCCGCAACCGCGCGCCGCGCGTGCAGATCGAGTACGACGTCGAGCTCTACGGCGCCGAGAAGAAGGTGCAGCTGCCTTTCGTGATGGGTGTGCTGTCCGACCTGTCGGGCAAGCCCACCGAGCCGCTGCCGCCGGTGGCCGACCGCAAGTTCCTCGACATCGATGTCGACAACTTCGACGCCCGCATGAAGGCGATGAAGCCGCGCGTGGCCTTCTCGGTGCCCAACACGCTGACTGGCGAGGGAAACCTGATGGTCGACATCACCTTCGAGAGCATGGACGACTTCTCGCCCGCCGCGGTGGCGCGCAAGGTCGACGGCCTGCGGCAGCTGCTGGAAGCGCGCCAGCAACTCGCCAACCTGATCACCTACATGGACGGCAAGACCGGCGCTGAAGGCTTGATCGCCAAGGTGATCAAGGACGAGGCCTTGCTGAAGTCGCTGGCCGCGGCGGTGCCGAAGCCTGTCGCCGAAAACCAGTAATCGACCAGCCCACCGCGGAGACCGACCATGGCCGAAGAAACCCTTGTCCAGCCCAACGCACTGAGCGGTATCGAGTACGAAGGCGGCGAGTTCGCTTCGCTGCTGAACCGCGAATTCAAGCCGAAGACCGATGACGCCAAGAGCGCCGTCGAAACGGCGGTGCTGACCCTCGCGCAGCAGGCGCTGTCGCAGACCCAGCTGATCGGCACCGACGTGATCATGTCGATCGAGGCGATGATCGCCGAGCTCGACAAGAAGCTGTCGCAGCAGGTCAACCAGATCCTGCACCACGCCGACTTCCAGCAGATCGAAAGCGCCTGGCGCGGGCTGCACCACCTCGTCAACAACACCGAAACCGACGAGATGCTGAAGATCCGGGTGATGAGCATCACCAAGCTCGACCTCGGCAAGACGCTCAAGCGCTACAAGGGCACGGCCTGGGACCAGAGCCCGCTGTTCAAGAAGGTCTACGAGGAAGAGTACGGCCAGTTCGGCGGCGAGCCCTTCGGCTGCCTGGTCGGCGACTACTACTTCGACCACAGCCCGCCCGATGTCGAGCTGCTCGGCGAGATGAGCAAGGTGGCCGCGTCGGCCCATGCGCCGTTCATTGCCGCCGTCAACCCGTCGCTGATGCAGATGGGCTCGTGGCAGGAGCTGGCCAACCCGCGCGACCTGACCAAGATCTTCACGACCCCCGAGTACGCGGCCTGGAAGTCGCTGCGCGAGTCTGAAGATGCGCGCTACCTCGGCCTGGCGATGCCGCGCTTTCTGGCCCGGCTGCCGTACGGCGCCAAGACCAGCCCGGTCGAAGAGTTCAACTTCGAGGAAGAAACCGCCGGCGGCGACCACGCCAGCTACACCTGGGCCAACTCGGCCTATGCGATGGCGGTCAACATCAACCGCTCGTTYAAGCTCTATGGCTGGTGCACGCGCATCCGCGGCATCGAGTCGGGCGGCTCGGTCGAGGGCCTGCCGGCCCACACCTTCCCTACCGACGAAGGCGGCGTGGCGATGAAGTGCCCGACCGAGATCGCGATCAGCGACCGGCGCGAAGCCGAGCTGGCCAAGAACGGCTTCATGCCGCTGGTGCACCGCAAGAACTCGGACTTCGCCGCCTTCATCGGTGCGCAGTCGCTGCAAAAGCCGTTCGAGTACGACGACCCCGACGCCACCGCCAACGCCAACCTGGCGGCGCGGCTGCCTTACCTGTTCGCCTGCAACCGTTTCGCGCACTACCTGAAGTGCATCGTGCGCGACAAGGTGGGCTCGTTCAAGGAGCGGGCCGACATGGAGAAGTGGCTGAACAAATGGATCATGAACTACGTCGACGGCGACCCGGCCAACTCGTCCGAAGTCACCAAGTCGCAAAAGCCGTTGGCCGCCGCCGAGGTGACTGTCGAAGAGATCCCGGGCAACCCCGGCTACTACTCGTCCAAGTTCTTCCTGCGCCCGCACTACCAGCTCGAAGGGCTGACGGTGTCGCTGCGCCTGGTGTCCAAGTTGCCTTCACAAAAGCAAGCGTAGAGGCACGTCAGTGACTCGTTAGTTTCCTGCCCCGTTCGCACCACCAGGGGCCCATTCCCGCGTATCCAACGTATCCCACGAATCCATCAAGGAGAGACCCATCATGACGATCGACACCAACCTCAAGCTCGCCGGTGTTGAAGGCGAATCCACCCACAAGGACCACAAGGGCGAGATCGACCTGCTCGCCTGGTCGTGGGACGTGCGCCAGGAAAGCACGGCGGCCGCGGGCACCGGCTCCGGCAAGGGCAAGGGCATCCCTGGCCAGCTCGTTTTCGCGCACTACTACGACAAGGCTTCGCCGGTGCTGGCCAAGAACTGCGCCAACGGCAAGCACTTCGACTCGGCCATCATCACCTGCCGCAAGGCCGGCGAGGGCCAGCTCGACTTCCTGAAGGTCACGCTCAAGCAGGTGCTGGTCACCTCCGTGTCGCCTTCGGCCAGCAGCGGTGGCGAGATCTCTGAAAGCGTCGCACTGAGCTACGCCGACATCGAGTTCGAATACAAGCCGCAGGACGACAAGGGCGCCTTGGGCGGTTCGGTGAAGTTCGGCTGGAACGTCGCCAGCACCGAAACCCGCTGAGCACACGGAGCGCACGATGGCGTTGAGCCCCAGCGTGTCGGCGCCGGCCCCAGCGGCTGGCGCCGACATGTACCTCGACCTGACGCTCAAGCGGGCCGGCAAGGCCAAGGGCGAGTCGGTGGCCGCGGGCCACCAGGACGACATCGTCCTGGTCGGCTTCAGTTGGGGTGTCGGCGCAGCCGGTGACGCCGTTGCCGCGCTGTCCACCGGCCGCCGCAGCTACCGCCACCTGGTGGTCTGCAAGCGGATCGACACAGCCAGCACGGCCTTGATGAGTGCCGTGGCCACCAACGACGAGGTGCGCAGCGCCAAGCTGTCGTTGCGCAAGGCCGGCGGCGAGCAGGAGGACTTCTTCTGCATCACGCTCGAAAAGGCGCGCGTGGTGGCCTACGACATCGACACCGACGCCAACGGCGACCCGTTTGAAAAAGTGACGCTGGCCTTTCAGAAGGTGGCCGCCGAGTACCGGGTGCAGAGCGCCAGCGGGCAGATGGGGGCCAGCCACAGCTTCACGGACGACCTGAGCTAGGACACAGAAACTCGGCGCCGGTGATGACAACAAGGGAGTGACATGAACGCGGTCAAGGAGATGGTGTCGGGTGGCCAGCCGGCGCAGGCGCTGGCGGCCGCTCAGGCGCAGGTTCGGGCACGGCCCGACGATGCCGAGCTGCGTGTCCTGCTGTTCCAGCTGATGGTCGTGGCCGGCCAATGGGAGYGGGCCGCGACGCAGCTCGAGCTGTGTGGTGAACTTGACGACGCCGCGCTGGCAATGGTGCACACCTACCGCGAGGCGCTGCAGTGCGAGCTGGCGCGCGAGGCGGTGTTCAACGGCAAGACCACGCCGATGGTGCTGGGGCAGCCGGCCGAATGGGTGGCGCTGCTGGTGCAGGCGCTGCAGGCCCAGGCGTCGGGTGATCCGGTGGGCGCGCAGGCGCTGCGCGACCAGGCGCTGGAGCAGGCCCCGCCGACGGCCGGCGTGTTGGACGGCCAGGCCTTCGAGTGGATTTGCGACGCCGATTCGCGCCTGGGCCCGGTGCTGGAGGCGGTGGTCAACGGCCGCTACTGCTGGGTGCCGTTCGCGGCGCTGCGGCGCGTGCAGATCGAGCCACCGCAAGACCTGCGCGACCTCGTCTGGACGCCGGCGCACCTGGAGTTCCCGAACGGCGGCGACTCGATCGCGCTGATCCCCACGCGTTACGTGGGCAGCACGGTGCTGCAAGACGAGCGCATCTGGATGGCTCGGCGCACCGAGTGGCAGCCGCTGGGGTCTGAGCAATTCGCCGGCCTGGGCCAGCGCGTGTTCGCCACCGAAGCAGGCGAGCACGCCTTGCTCGACATCCGCACCATCGAACTGCGGTCGCCGTGACTGCGAACCTGAGGGACCGCCTGCAGCCGGCGCTGCTGGACCGGTTGACCGACGACAACCCTCAGCAACGCGAAGAGGCTGAAGACCAGCGCGTGATGTCCAAACCGCAGCTGCGCCAGGCGGTGCTGCGCGACCTGGGCTGGTTGCTCAACGCGGTGCAGCCGCTGGGCAAGCTGGCCGAGTCCTACCCAGTGCTGGCCGACAGCGTGCTGAACTTCGGCCTGCCCGCGCTGTCGGGCCAGCTGGCGTCCAAGGTCGATGTCAGCGTGCTCGAAAAGGCGATCCGCCAGACCCTGATCCGCTACGAGCCGCGCATCCTGCCCGACACGCTCGAGGTGCACGCGATCGAAGCGAACAGCGTGCTGGACACCCACAACGTCATCGAATTCGAAATCCGCGGCCACCTGTGGTCGCAGCCTGTGCCGCTGGAGATCTTGCTGCGCACGCAGCTGGATCTGGAGGCGGGGCAGGTGGAGGTGAGGGACGCCGTGGGCGGATCATCCAACCGCTGATCAAGGGCCATGCGCTGGTCGTGTAGTCGCCGTGCCGCCTTCGCCTACAAACACTTGGTCTGATGCAGTGAACCAGGCATGGGCCGGCGTCCGCCGCGCTCCCTGCGCCTCTTGTGCAAGGAAGAAACACCATGATGACGCTTCAAAGGCGGTTTGAGCAAAGCAAGTTGATCCCATCAGACAGCCTTGGGATTTGTACCCGGGTGACGTTCAAATGGCTGGCCCTCAAGCTGGCGAAAGGGGAGTTCAAGTACGAGAGCTTGAACGTTGGAAAGTCAGAGAAAAAGATGGCCGCCTATGGCGATCCTTTCATCGAAAGACTTTGCAAGAAGGAGTTCTCTGCCAACGATGCCGTCCAGTCCGGGGCCTACATCACCGACGACTTGGAAAGCATCAAGCACCACGTCGGGACCTGGGGGAACAGGATCGTCGACAAGAACAAGAAGGAATTCACAGGGATCGTGGCGAACGATGCTGCCGGCGTCGTCAGCCTCAGCCAATACGTCAAAGAGCGGGGCGTCGACTGGTCGAAGTTCCACGCCATCTACACCTTCTACATGAAGCTGCCCGCCTCTGTACTCGAAACCGTGTTGGGCACGAAAGAGCGGACGCTGCAGTCCGGCGCACGTGTGAAGGTCGAGGACAACACGAGAACGATCATGGCGGGGCATGCTGTCGGAATATCCGGGAGCGACAGTACCTTCTTCGATGCCAACGTGGGTGAG
>NZ_JBFUGE010000349.1:0-6432 GCF_056403075.1 Ideonella sp. P3_A4
CATTGCAGGTGGGCATCGTGGCCACGGCGACGTTGCTGGGCTCGGCGCTGGCCACGATCGGGGTGGGGCTGCTGGGCCATCGCGTCGGCGTGTCGCGGCTGTTGGCGGTCGCCGCATTGCTGATGGTGGCCACCGGCCTGGGCTTCGCTGGGCTGACGGCGTTCTGGCCCCTGCTGCTGGTGGCTTTTGTCGGGACACTGAACCCGAGCGCCGGCGATGTCAGCCTGTTCTTGCCACTCGAACATGCGCGGCTGGCGGCGGCGGCCGACGGCCATGCGCGCACGGCGCTGTTCGCGCGCTACAGCGTCATCGGTGCCCTGTGCGCCTCGCTGGGGGCGCTGGCCGCGGGTGTGCCTTCTTGGCTGCAACAGGCGGGCTGGTCCGAGCTGGCAGCGTTGCGGGCGATGATCCTGCTGTATGCGCTGGTCGGCCTGTCGGTCTGGTGGCTGTACCGGCAAAGCGACGCGGCTCCGATGGCCGCTGCGTCCGCCCATCAGCCGCTGGGTGTTTCGCGCGGCATCGTGATCCGGCTGGCGCTGCTGTTCAGCGTCGATGCCTTTGCCGGCGGCCTGGTCGTCAATGCCTTGATGTCGCTGTGGCTGCTAGAGCGCTTCGAGCTCTCTCTCGCGCAGGTGGGCCTGTTCTTCTTCTGGACCGGCCTGCTCAGCGCGGCGTCGCAGCTGGCCGCCGCTCCGGTGGCCCGGCGCATCGGGCTGCTCAACACGATGGTGTTCACGCACATCCCGTCCAGCATCTGCCTGGTCGGCGCTGCGCTGGTGAGCGACGTGCACCTGGCGCTCGGTTTGTTGTTCGTGCGCGCAGCGTTGTCTCAGATGGATGTGCCGACGCGCTCGGCCTTCGTGATGGCGGTCGTCACACCGGCCGAGCGGCCAGCCGCCGCCAGCTTGACGGCGGTGCCACGCAGTTTGGCGGCTGCTTTGAGCCCCACGCTTGCCTTTGCCATGTTTTCGGCTGGGTGGCTGGCCGCCCCGCTGGTCGCCTGCGGGCTGCTGAAAATCGGCTACGACCTGGTGTTGTGGCGCGCATGCAGGAAACAGGTGTTGCAAGAGCTGGGCTGAGCAGGTGGCGGCAGTACTGCGAATGCCAGCAGCGCTGGGCGTGCCGTTTCAGGCCCAAATGGTTGCGCTTCGGCTTCCCCCCAAACGGGGGATGGCCGCTCCCATGTTCGTGGTCGACAGTCGCGGCTCGCTTCTCCCCCAAGGCCATGGAATCGACAATGAACGACACCGGGCGAGCGCAGGCGGGCGCCCCTCAGCACCTGGCGGCCCATGCTGCTCAGGCACGTTTTGCCGCGCTGTACGCCGAGTTGCACCGCATTGCGCACCGAGAGGCTCGGCGACATGGCGGTCTGGCGCAAATGAGCACGACCACCGTGCTGCACGAGGCCTATCTGAGCGTGGCCGGACGTGACGACGGGTTCCACGACCAGACGCATTTCGTGRCCTATGCGGCCCGGGCCATGCGGGGTCTGGTGATCGACCGCGTGAGGGCCCGCGGTGCGCAGAAACGGGGCGGCCAGTTCGAACTCGTCACGTTGGACGACGAGACGGCCGATGCCGTTGCTGACGTGTCCGGCCTGGAAACCGTCAGCGACGCGCTGGATGAACTCTCCGGGCTCGACCCGGACCTGGCGAAGATTGTCGACCTGCGTTTTTTCTGCGGCTTTTCGATGGTGGAGATCGCGGCCCAGCTGGACCTGTCGGAGCGCACTGTGCACCGGCAATGGGAGAAGGCCAGGGCGCTGCTGTACCGCGCGATGACCACGGGCTGACGGCCAACGCCGCGGCCTTATCGGCTGACCAGTTGCTGCAACTGCTYGGGATAGCGCGCGCCCTGGATCTGGATGCTGGCGGCTGCGGTCTCGATGTCTTTCAAGTCTTCGGCTGACAGCACCACGTTGGCGGCTGCTATGTTCTCTTCCAGGCGGTGCAGCTTGGTGGTGCCGGGGATCGGCACGATCCAGGGTTGTTGCGCCAGCAGCCAGGCGAGGGCGATCTGCGCGGGCGTCGCACCCTTGCGTTCTGCCATGGTCTTGAGCAGGTCGATCAGCGCCAGGTTGGCCTTGCGGGCTTCGGGTGTGAACCGGGGCAGGCCGCTGCGGAAATCCGCCGCATCGAGTGGCGTCGTGTCGTCCATCTGGCCGGTCAGGTAGCCGCGGCCGAGCGGGCTGAACGGCACCAGGCCGATACCGAGCTCCTGAAGTGCGGGCAAGACCTCGGCCTCGAGGTCGCGCGTCCACAGCGAGTATTCGCTTTGCAGCGCCGTCACCGGCTGCACGGCGTGCGCGCGGCGGATGGTCTGCACATTGGCCTCAGACAAGCCGAAGTGCTTGACCTTGCCTTGCCGGATCAACTCTTTCACCGTGCCGGCCACGTCTTCGATCGGCACTTGCGGGTCAGGGCGGTGCTGGTAAAACAGATCGATCGCATCGATCTTCAGGCGCTGAAGCGACGCCTCGGCCACCTGCCGGATGCGCTCGGGCCGGCTGTCCACACCCGGCATGGCTTCGACCTTGAAACCGAACTTGGTCGCGATCACGACCTGGTCTCGCACCGGTGCGAGCGCCTCGCCCAGCAGCGCCTCATTGGTGTAGGGGCCGTAGACCTCGGCGGTGTCGAAGAAGGTGACGCCCCGGTCGACCGCCGAGCGCAGCAGCGACACCATCGCCTGCTTGTCGGGCAATGGGAAGTAGCCGTGCGTCATGCCCATGCAGCCCAGGCCGATGGCCGAGACCGTCAGCCCGCTTCTGCCCAGTTCACGTTGTTGCATCCGTTGCTCCTGAAGAAGGTTCTGGACTATCCGACAAAAAACATGCCGTTGCCTGTCAGCTTATGCCGCACACCATGTGCGTCACGGGCTTTGCACGGGGCAGGCTCACCACGAAAAAAGAGGATGCATCCATGAACGATTCCCCTGACGAGATCCAGCGCCGCACGATGTTGCAGATGGCGCTGGGCGTGGCCGCTGGCGGCGGCGCACCGGCACTGGCCAGCGCACAGGCTGCGATCGTCGCACCGGCGGGCACCGGCCGGGCGGGCGACTTCGAATTCCTGGCCGGCGAATGGAAGATCAAGCACCAGCGGCTGAGCGAAGGCAACTGGGACCATTTCGACGGCGAGGCCACGGTGCGCAGCATCCTGGGTGGTGTCGGCAGTGTCGAGGAGCTGCGCATCCCCGCACGCAACTTCAGCGGCATGGGCCTGCGGCTGCTCGATGTCGAGCGCAAGCTGTGGGCCGACCACTGGGTCAACGCGAAGAACGGCGTGCTCACACCGCCGCCTTCCTGGGGCAGCTTCGTCGACGGCGTCGGCACCTGGGACTCGATCGAAGAAGAAGGCGGCAAACCCGTCGTCTGGCGGGGTGTGTGGGACCGCATCACACCGACCTCGTGCCGTTGGTGGCAAGCCCGCAGCGACAATGGTGGCCGCAGCTGGAAGGACACCTGGGTCATGCAGTGGACCAGGGTCTAGCCAGACCCCGAGTCCAATCCTGCTCGGACCAGCTAGCGCGAACCGCCAGACCGACGGTCGCGCACTTGTTCAACGTGTGCGATCAGTCCGGCCCAGTGCATGCGTGGCCCAGGCGCACAGGGGTCTCGCCCCAGCGCTTCCAGTTCGTCGCACAACGCCAGCAATCGAGGATTGCCTGCCACCTCGGCGGCCGAAAGAATGAGGCGGTTGAAAGGGTCGGTGTAGAGAACGGAGGCGGTCAGCGGCTGGGTGCTGCGCAGCTCATCCAAGCCTTTGACGGTAGCCAATTGCGCCAGCAGCGGGCTCAGCACCGATYTGAGCCTCGCTGCAAGTAGCGTCACCTTCACCGCCACATCGTCCGGTTGACGAAATACGATCACGCCGTCGTCGTTCTCATCAGCTTCCACCAGGAGTTCTCGCTCTGTGCGCAGCCATTGCGACAAACGCAGCACAGCCGTGTAGGGCAATGGGGCGCCCGCCTCGGCCACGTGAAAGTAGTCGGGCAGGTCATGGTCGCGAATGYGCTCAGCCACGACGGCAAGGCAGGAAGCAACAATCAACGACAACGTGCATGGGCCGGCGGGGGTTGCCTTCACGATGGCGGCCAACCAATGGCGCCCGCCGGGGTACTGGGTGCCGAAGACGCGCCCCATGCGTCCTGGGGCCGGGGCATCGATCATCCCGGCCTCAGCGACGGGATCATGCTTGAACCCCTCGGCATCCAGAAAGCCTTGCAAGGCGCCCATTACCTGCCCGAACACTGCATCCGCTGCAGGCAGCGGCAGCCGCGCTCTGGAATCGCGCTCGGCCATCCAATCCATCCACCGCCGATTCAAGACAAGTGCCAGTCGATCGAAATTCGCCCAGGAGTCGGGAATGCTGCAGGCATCGTCGGCCGCATGGCCGGTACGACTGAACTCGTTTGTGAAGACGCGGTCGAAGTCCGCATCGAATTGCGCGTCGTAGTAGTGGCTGGTAAAGGCCAACCCTTCTTCGCTCAAGTCTTCACTGCCCAGCTTGCCGTCGCAGGCGTCGAACAGGAAGCCAGCGCAGGAAATCCGCCGCGCTCGCAAGTCGTCCAAGTAGTCGTTGAACCCGTCACCGCCAAGGCCGCGCAGGGTCAACCAAGTGGCATACATGCCAATGCGCGTGCCACCCGCTTCCTTGGGTAGGTCGGTCTGGAAATCAATGAAGTGGTAGTCGGCGGAATCAAAGATCATGCGGCGCCCCGAAGTCCAGTGCCCAATGGCTGCAATGTGGCGCCACCCATTTTGGCATCCGGATCCCCTGGCTCAGCAGCCCACAAAGAAGCCGCGCATAGGCGCGGCTTCGAAGCGAGTGAACTCAGGCTCAGCCTTGGTTCTTGTTCGCGTCCTTCACGTTCTCTTCGATATTGCCGAGCTGCTTCTGCACCTTGCCGGCGATTTCTCGCGTCGTGCCTTGGACTTGTTGCTTCGGGCTGTCGATCAACTCGCCGGTCTTGCGTTGGACCTTGCCGGCGGCTTCCTTGATGCTGCCCTTCACTTGGTTGCGGTTCATGGATTCACCTCGTGTCGGTTGTTGAACGATGACACGCAGCACAAAGGCGCTGCGTTGGAATTCATCGTAGGCAGGCGACAGCGCAAGCGCCATCCGACAGGGGCGCGGCCGCATGTAGGCCGCTTCTTACCGACTCAGCCCTTCAGCAGCTTCCTCAGCCAGGCCACCAGCCGCGCGATCGGCCCGTCGGGCTCGCCTTCGGGCAGTGGCAGATCTTCCGGCTTGCCGTGCTTGTCGACCAGCGCCTGATTGAAGTTGCTGAAAAAATCGGTCGCCATCTTCTGCGCGGCCATGTCGATCAGACGCGAGCCGATCTGCGCGATCTTGCCGCCGACGGTGGCGTGCGCGGTGTAGTGCAGCACTGTCTCGTTCGGGCCGTTGGGCTCCAGCCGGATGGTGGCGTGGCCCTTGCCATGGCCGGCTTGGCCGCCCTGGCCCTCGAAGTGCAGCGTGTAGCTGTTGGGCGGTAGCAGGTCTTCGAGTCTGAGCTTGCCTTTGAAGCGCGCCTTGACCGGGCCCACGGCGGCCATGATGGCGACGTCGAACTGGTTCGGCTCGGCACCGGGCGTGATGGCCTCGCAGCCCGGGATCKCGGCTTGCAGCATCGCGGTGTCGTTCAACGCGTCCCACGCGACTTGCTGGGACACGGGCAGGGCTTGCTGGCTGGTCAGTTCCATGCGGGGTGGGGGGTGAAGGTGGGCGAAGGGGGYGTGCGTCGCGTGCCCGCCTGGGCGAGTACGTGAGCGAGTTGTTCGAGGCTGGCCAGGTTGTGCGCGGGCAAGAAAAGGTCCACATGCGGCCGCATCGCGCGGATGCCGCCGGCCTTGGGCTCGAATGCAGCGTAACGCAACAACGGGTTCAGCCAGACCAACCGCCGGCAGCTCTTGGCCAGCCGCTCGGTTTCGAAGGCGAGCTGGGTCGTGTCGCCGCACTCCAGACCGTCGGTGACGAGCAGCACGGTGGCGCGGCCTCCGCCGAGCACACGGCGTGCCCAATGGCGATTGAAGGCGTGCAAGCTCTCGCTGATGCGCGTGCCGCCGGACCAGTCTTGCACCTGGCGCGCGACGTCGGCGATCGCGATGTCAGGGTCACGCTGGCGCAGCGAGCGGGTGATGGGCGTGAGTCGGGTGCCGAAGACGAAGCTCGCGACGCGCAGGTCGCTTTGTGCCAGCGCATGGGTGAAGTGCAGCAGCATGCGCGAGTAGCTGGTCATCGAACCGGAGATGTCGGCCAGCACGACCAGCGGCGCAGGCTGCTCGCGCGGGCGGCGCCAACGCAGCGCACCCGCGTCGCCGCCGTGGCGTGCCATGGCAGCCAGGCTGGCGCGCCAGTCGATGCGGCCGGGGCGCGGGTCGCGCGCGAAGCGGCGCGTGGGCAGCGGTGGTGTGAACGTGGCGATGCG
>NZ_JBFUGE010000350.1:0-6427 GCF_056403075.1 Ideonella sp. P3_A4
GTGCTGGGCTGGACCTGGCCGCCGATGAAGTGGCCAATGTCGGTGGTGGCGGTGAAAGCTTCGGGGGCGCCCATGGTGTGTCTCGCTTGCAGTGCAGGGATGGCGCCAGTCTAGGCAGCAGTGCCGACGCTGCCAATGCCGGCCGGCTGGATTCATTGTTCCGAAAGATGAACAATGGGCCGGGCAAACTGAGAGCCAATCCCATGAGCACCCGAATGTCGAACCCTGCCCGCGGCGCGCCGCTGTGGTCACCGATCCACGCGCTGACTGTGCTGGCCGAGGCCGGCAGCTTCACGGCGGCGGCGCAGCGCCTGAACCTGAGCAAGGCCGCGATGAGCCAACGCGTGGCCGAGCTGGAAGCCGCGGCCGGCGTGCCGCTGGTGCAGCGCACGACCCGCAGCATGCAGCTGACCGATGCCGGCCGCCAGCTGGTGGCGGCCACGCAGGGCGCTTTCGCCACCATTGATCAGGCCTTCGCCGAGGTGCGGGATCTGGCCGACGCCCCCAGCGGCCGCTTGCGCGTGACGGCGCCGGTGGCGCTGGCGCGGCAGTGCATCGTCCCGCTGCTGCCGGGCTTCCTGCGCGCGCACCCAGCGTTGCAGGTCGAGCTGGACCTGTCCGACCGGCTCCGGCCGTTGGCGCAAGAGGGCTTCGATCTGGCCATCCGTCACACCAGCACGCCGCCAGACACGCATGTGGCCTGGATGCTGCGCGAAACCCGCAGCCTGCTGCTGGCCAGCCCCGCCTACCTGGCGCGCCGGCCGGCCCCGCGCGCACCGCAGGACCTGCGCGAGCACGATTGCCTGTTCTACCCCCGCCCCAGCGACACGGCGGCATGGAGCTTCGAGCGCAAGGCCGGCGAGCGTGTCAGCGTGCCGTTGAAGGGCCCCTTTGCCGCCAACAACAGTGAGGCGCTGCGCGAGGCGGCGCTGGCCGGCCTGGGCATCACGCTGCTGCCCGATTTCAGCGCCGAGCCAGCCTTGGCCGCCGGCGAGCTGGTCGAGTTGCTGCCGGGTTGGCGTGCTGTGGGGGCGTTCGGCACGCACCTGTGGGCGATCCGCCCTTATGCGGCCCAGGTGCCGCGTGGCGTGAGGGTGCTGGTGGCCTGGCTGGCGCAGGCATTGGGTGGCCGTGCACCGGTCTGAGGCGTTGTCGACGCCCGGTCAGCTTGAAGAAAGGAATTGCACCGTTCGAGTGCCGCAAATCACGTGAGTCGGCTCAAGTCGGGCGTCGAACAATCCGAAAACCGATCAGACCGACCCAACCGACACGAGTCCGGAGACACATGACCATGGCTGTACCTTCCTTTGCGCGTTTGACGCTGGCCCGTCGCCTGGGCTTTGGTTTCGGCAGTTTGCTGCTGATGTTGCTGATCGTTGCCGGTCTGAGCGTCGCCGAGTTGCGCGCCCAGGGCAGCCGCGTGCAGGACATCGTCGGGGTCAAGAACGAGAAGTTGGCGCTGGCCAACAGCATGCTCGAAAGCATCAACAGCCTGGCGATCCAGGCCCGCACGGTCACGCTGCTGACCGATGTGAAGGCCATCGACGTCGAAATGAAGGTGCTGGCGGATGCGAAGAAGCGCTACGTCACCGGTGAAGCGGCGCTGCTGGAGCTGATCGGCACGACCGCCGATGCCGAAGAACGCGCGCTGATGAGCGAAATCGTCGAGGGCGGCAAGAAAACCATCCCGCTGGTCGAGCGCGCCGCCAAGGAAGGCGAAGCCGGCGCCGGCGTGGAAGCCACGATGACGCTGACCGAGGCGGTGCGCCCGGTCGAGATCGTCTGGCGCCAGAAGGTGGCCAAGCTGATCGACATCGTGCACAAGCAGAACACCGAGGCCGCTGAAGCCGTGATCAGCTCGCAAAAGCGCGCGCTGGTGATGGTGGCCGCCCTGATGGCCGGTGCCATGGTCGTTGGCGTGCTGTTGGCCTGGCGTACGACGCGCAGCATCACCATGCCGGTGGCGCGTGCCGTGAAGGTGGCCGAGCGCATCGCCGAGGGCGACCTGACCTCGACCATTGAAATCACTTCGCAAGACGAGATTGGCCGCTTGCTGCAAGCCATCCACGGCATGCAGGACCGGCTGCGTTCACTGGTTGGCGACATCCGCCAATCGGCCGAGTCGATCCAGACCGCGAGCACGGAAGTGGCCGTGGGCAACCAGGACTTGTCGCAACGCACCGAACAGACTGCCAGCAACCTGCAGCAAGCCGCGTCGTCGATGACGCAGCTGACGGGCACGGTGAACCAGTCGGCCGAATCTGCCAACCAGGCGAACCAGATGGCCAGCTCGGCCTCGGCCGTGGCCAAGCGCGGCGGCGAGGTCGTGGCGCAAGTCGTCTCGACGATGAACGAGATCAACAACAGCTCACGCAAGATCGCCGACATCATCGGCGTGATCGACGGCATTGCGTTCCAGACCAACATCCTGGCGTTGAACGCCGCGGTGGAAGCGGCGCGTGCCGGCGAGCAAGGCCGTGGCTTCGCGGTGGTGGCGGGCGAAGTGCGCTCGCTGGCCCAGCGCAGTGCCGAAGCGGCGAAGGAAATCAAGGGCCTGATTGGCACCAGCGTCGACAAGGTCGAAGCCGGCAGCCGGCTGGTCGGTGACGCGGGCAGCACGATGGGCGAGATCGTCGCCAGCGTGCAGCGGGTGTCCGGCATCATCAGCGAGATCACGGCCGCGGCCGCCGAACAAAGCTCCGGCATCGGCCAGGTCAGTGGTGCGGTGGGTCAGCTGGACCAGATGACGCAGCAGAACGCCGCGCTGGTCGAGCAATCAGCTGCTGCGGCCGAGAGCCTGAAGGGCCAGGCGGCCCGCTTGGCGGAACTGGTCAGCGTGTTCCGCCTGCAGCGCGACGCGAACTACGTCCATTGAGGGCCGCAGGGCGCCCACTGACGCCACTGCGTCGCAGCCGGACATAAAAAAACGACCCAGCCCGTGAGGGCTGGGTCGGTACAAGTCCTCAAAGAGGACGTCGTTGGGACGTTCGCCCAGTTGCACCGTTTGGTACACGCTGGGGCATGTCGGGCACTCTAGGTGCGCGATGTAACGAGAGCTATCCCCTGATTGGGGGATGCGGAGCGAAAGTGCACCGCAGCTGCACAAAAGGTTCAGGCCGTTGGTGTGGCGGCCCTTTCTTCGGCCGGCGCTCAGCTTGACGTGCCACAAAGGCCAACGGGCGCGACAATGGCGCGATGCCAGCACCTGCCCCCGAATCTTCACCCGCATTGACCGACGCCGACCTGGCCGCGCTCGAGCGCTGGCTCGATCGCATCCCCGCGCCCGCCGAGCCGCTGGACGTGATGATGCTCGACGGTTTTCTTTGCGGCGTGCTGCTGCAGCCCCGGCCGGTGCCCGAGGCGCAATGGTGGCGCCATGTGGTGGATGTGGACGGTCGTTCTATTCCGCTGGGTTTCGACGACGAGCCGCTGCGCGTATTGGTGCGCCGCCGCCATGCGGAACTGGACGCTGCAATCCGGGAGCGTCAATGGTTCGACCCGTGGGTGTTCGAACTCGACGACGAAGAGGACCCGCTGCAGGCCGTGATGCCCTGGGTGGCCGGTTTTGCGACCGCGATGGAGTTCTTCCCGGCGCTGATGCGCGCCGACTCGCCCGAGGTGGCCGAGCCGCTGGCGGTGCTGTACCGCAGCTTCGACCCGGAAGACCTCGAAGACGCCGATGAGTTGCTGGCGCTGATCGAAGAGTTGGAGCCGCCGACTGATCTGGCGGAAGCGGTCGAGGCACTGGTCAACAGCGTGCTGCTGCTCGCTGATGTGACGCGGCCGCTGCCCAGCACCAAGCCGCGCCGTGCGCCGGCACCGCGCCCGCGCCGGCCGGCACCCGGTGGCGGCGCCGGTGGCACTCGCGGCCGCCGGCATTGACCTTCTCTTTCCACGCCTGCCACCCATGCTGCAAGCCGACCAACTCAACACCTTCGGTGGCCAGCACCTGCCTGGTTACCTGGGCATCGTCATCGACGAGGCTGGGCCTGCGCTGATCAAGGCGCATTTGCCGGTGCGGCCCGAGCTGATGGCGCCCAACGGCTTTCTGCACGCCGGCAGTGTCGTGACGCTGGCCGACACCTGCGCCGGCTACGGCTGCGTGACGAACCTGCCGGCCGGCGCCACCGGCTTCACGACGATCGAGCTGAAATCGAACTTCCTTGGCACCGCCCGTGACGGCACCGTCGAATGCGTGGCCACGGCCGTGCACATGGGCAAGACCACCCAGATCTGGGACGCAGTGGTGACCAGCCGCGAAACCGGCAAGACACTCGCACTATTCCGCTGCACGCAGATGGTGCTGTACCCGAAGGCCGCTGCCTGATCAGCTGAACACGCGCTGCGCGTGCAGGCCCAGGCCTTGGGCCACGCTGGCGAGGCGGTCGCCGCGAACAGTGCGGGCGCGCGTGAAAGGCGCAGCGATGCGATGCGCCAGCGGCGCCAAACCGGTCGAGCCGCCGGTCAGGTAGACCGCTTCCACCTTCTCGGGCGCCACGCCGGCCATCCGGACCGTTTCGAGCCCGGCTTGCACGATGCGCTCCAGGTCGGATTCGATCGCGCCCAGCGCCTGCGGCTCGGCCAGCAGCGCCTCCAGCCCTGGTTCGACCGAATCCAGGTCGATGCGCACCACGTCGCCTTCGCGCCCGTCGGCCACGGCGATCTTTGCTGCCTCGGCCTTGGCCATCAGCGCATGGCCGAGCTTGTGTTCGACGATCTCCATCAGCCGGGCGTGCAAGTCGGCATCGGCATAGAAGGTGCGCATGCGGCGCAACTCCATCATCCGGGCCGGTGTGTAGACGGTGTTGATCAGGTGCCAGGTCGCCAGGTCGAAATAGACCTTGCTCGGCACCTCGCGCTCGGCCGGTGCCGGCCCGCGCGCCTTGAAGCCTGCCAGCGGCAGGATGGCGGTGAGTTCGACATGGCGGTCGAAATCGGTGCCGGCGATGTGCACGCCGTGGTTGGCCAGGATGTCGTTCCCACGGTCGACCCGCTTGGCCCGCTCGGGCCCGACGCGCACCAATGAAAAGTCCGAGGTACCGCCGCCGATGTCGGCCACCAGCACCAGTTGCTCATGGTCGACCGTGGCCTCGAAATCCAGCGCCGCGGCGATCGGCTCGTACTGGAAGCTGACTTCCGAAAAACCGACCTGGCGCGCGGCCTGTTCGAGCGCGGCCTGGGCCTGCGCGTCGCGTTCCGGCTCATCGTCGACGAAGTACACCGGCCGGCCGAGAACGGCCCGCGTCAGCGTGTGGCCGGCCTGAGCTTCGGCGAGCGACTTCAGGTGGCGGAGGTAGCCCGAGATCACATCGAGGAAACGCACCGAGCGGCCGCCACCGACATCGGTGCTCTGGTCGACCAGYGACGAACCCAGCACGCTCTTCATCGAGCGCATCAAACGGCCTTCATGGCCCTCGATGTAGGCGGCGAGCGCCTGCCGCCCGTACAGGCGCCGAGGGTCTTCATGCGGCCCCACGCCTTCAAGGGTGTAGAAGACCGCGGTCGGCATCGTGCGCTGACCGGGTTCGACCTCGACCAGCGACACCCGGTGGGCCGCGTCGGGCAAGGCAATCGCCGAATTCGACGTGCCGAAGTCGATGGCGCAGTAGGCGTGGTGCATTGGCGGTTCCGCGCGGGAAAAAAGGGCGCGATTCTGCCACCGATWGCTGCCCCCACGGGCCGAGGGCGGAAATCCCGCCGGCGCGGCCCTTCGCCCGTCAGGTCGACGGCGCCAGCGAGACCAGCGGATTGCGCTGCGGCAGCTCGGGGCCGCAGAAGCCGAAATTCAGCTGCGGCCGCTTGCCGCTCATCAGCTCGGCCAGCGCGCGGCCCGAGCCCGCGCCATGCGTCCAGCCCAGCGTGCCGTGGCCGGCGTTCAGCCACAGGTTGCTGATCTGGCCGCTGCGGCCGATGTAGGGAATGTTGGTCGGCGTGCTGGGGCGCAGGCCGGTCCAGTAGTTCGGCTCGCTCAGGTCGGCCACACCGGGGAACAGCTCTTCGTAGCGCTTGACCAGTGCGGCGCAGCGCACCTGCGCGGTGCTGCTGGCCAGGCTCTGGTCGTAACCGGCCATCTCGGCGGTGCCGGCGATACGGATGTGGTCGCCCAGGCGCGAGATCGCGATCTTGCGGGTGTCGTCCAGCAGGCTCACGGTGCTCGCGGCTTCGGGCTTCTTCAGCCGCAGCGTGGCCGAGTAGCCCTTGGCCGGGTAGATGTCGAGGTCGACGCCGATCGGGCGCAGCAGCGGGGCGGTGAACGAGCCCATCGCCGCGACGACTTGCTGGCCACGCAGCGTGCTGCGCACGCCGGTACGCTGGCAGCCGACGTTGACACCGCTGATCTCGCCGGCGACCAGGTCGAAGCCGAGGATGTCGTGTTCGTAGAGGAACTTCACGCCACGCTCGCGGCACTTCTCGGCCAGCTTCTGCG
>NZ_JBFUGE010000351.1:0-6426 GCF_056403075.1 Ideonella sp. P3_A4
CAGCACCGTGACGATGATGTTGATCGAGCCCATGATCGACGACGCGCCCATGATGTGCATCGCAAAGATGCCGGCGTCCATCGAGGGGCCCATCTGCAGCGTCAGCGGAGCGTACAGCGTCCAGCCTGCGGCCGGTGCGCCACCGGGCATGAAGAACGAGCCCGCCAGCATCAGGCCGGCCGGAATCAGCAGCCAGAAGCTGAGGTTGTTCATCCGCGCGAAAGCCATGTCCGCAGCACCGATCTGCAGCGGGATCATCCAGTTCGCGAAGCCGACGAAGGCCGGCATGATCGCGCCGAACACCATGATCAGCCCGTGCATCGTCGTGAACGAGTTGAACAGCTCGGGGTTGAAGAACTGCAGGCCCGGCTTGAACAGCTCGGCGCGAATGCACAGCGCCAGGATGCCGCCGATCATCAGCATCGTGAACGAGAACAACAGGTACATCGTGCCGATGTCCTTGTGGTTCGTCGCAAACACCCAGCGGCGCCAGCCCGTCGGGGCATGGTGGTCGTGGTGATCGTCGTGCGCGTGGCCGCCGTGGTGATCAAGAACTGCGCTCATGGGAATTCCTTGTTGTCTCTACGCTCGCGCGGTTGGCTCACTGCTGACGGGCGGCCAGCACTTCCGAGGGCTGCACGACCTGGCCGGTGTGGTTGCCCCAGTTGTTCTTCGTGTAGGTGATGACAGCCGCGAGCTCGGTGTCGGACAGCTGCTTCCACGACGGCATCGCGCCGTTGGCCTGGCCGTTCAACACGACCTTGACCTGCACCAGCTTGTCGGCGTCCAGCACCTTGGGCGAGCCGTCCAGCGGCTTGATCGGGCCGGCGCCCTTGCCGTCCGGGCGGTGGCAGACCGCGCAGTTGGCCGCGTAGACCTTCTCGCCGCGGGCCATCAGGTCGGGTTGAGTCCAGACCTTGTTCGGGTCGTCGGCCTTGGCGGCCAACTTCTTCTTTTCGCCGTCGACCCACTTGGCGTAGTCGGCTTGCGACAGCACCTTCACGTGGATCGGCATGTAGGCGTGCTCCTTGCCGCACAGCTCGGCGCACTGGCCGTAGAAGTCACCGGTCTTCTCGGCCTTGAACCAGGCGTCGCGCACGAAACCGGGGATCGCGTCCTGCTTGACCGCGAAGGCCGGCACCATCCAGGCGTGGATCACGTCGGCCGCGGTGGTGATGATGCGAACCTTCTGGTTCACCGGCACCACCAGTGGGTTGTCAACGCGCAGCAGGTAGTCATCGCCTTGCGGGGTGCCAGCGTCGGACAGCTCGCGCTGCGACACGTCGAGCGTCGACAAGAAGGAAATGCCGGCGCCGTCACCCTTGATGTAGTCGTAGCCCCATTTCCACTGGTAGCCGGTGGCCTTGATGGTCAGGTCGGCGTTGGTGGTGTCCTTTTCGGCGACGACCGTCTTGGTGGCCGCGAAGCCCATCGCGGTGACGATGATGAACGGGACGATGGTCCAGGCGATTTCGACTGCGACGCTCTCGTGGAAGTTCGCCGGCTTGGCGCCGAGCGACTTGCGGTGCCGCAGGATCGAATAGAACATCACGCCGAAGACGGCGATGAAGATCACCACGCAGACCATCATGATCCAGTAGTGCAGCGTGTGCACATCACTGGCGATGCGGGTCACGGGCGGGTGCAGGTCGAGCTGGTTGACCGCGGGGCCGCCGGGCAGGTCGTTGACCGCCAGGACCGCTGTCGACGCCAGGCTGGCCGCGAGCGCGAATACGCCCTGCGCGATGCCCTTGCAAAGCTTTGTTGTCATCTTCATCGTCGTCGTCATTTCAGTTCCAAACCCAAACCGCCGTCGATCCGTGCCCGGCGCTTGCCATTGAGGCCAGGCCGGTGGCACGGTGCCGAGGGGCAGAGCGCCCGTCAGACTTCAGGATTGCCGCGAGGGCTTCCCGCCGCGTTCATGCCTTGGGCTGCGCCAAGAACGAACGCTTGCGCTGACGGATCCACGTCAACCTGAGGATTCTAGCCGACGCTATTTGCGCGGYCGGGGGTGGCGCAGCATCAATTTCATATCGTCCAGGCCGATCTGCGTCTGTGCTTCGACACGCGGGCCCGCATCGGCGGCGCGAAACGCGTGGCCATAGACCAACTCGAACGACAGCGACAAGCGCCCGCTCTCGTCGACATGCTGCGCCAGCCGCGACCACAGAGACTCGCGCCAGCGCGGCGTGCGCAAACCACTGAAGCGTTGCGGCGCGAGGTTCGCACCCAAGCCGCGCAGCTCGTCCAGCAGGGCCTGGGGTGAGGCATAGCTCAGGGTCAGGGTCTCCTGGTCCATCACCGGTTCGGCAAAGCCGGTCTCGACCAGCATGTCACCGAGGTCGTGCATGTCGACGAACGGTGCATGGGCCGCCCCCCACCCGGCGGCCTGGTACAGCTCACGCAGCAGGCCCAGGCTGCCGGGACCCAGCGTCGAGAACATCAGAAACCCATCCGGTGCCACGGCACGGCGCCAGGCGCGCAACAACGGCAAGGGGTCGGGCGCGAAATGCAGACGCATGTTGGACCAGACGAGGCCAGCTGATGCAGCCGGCACGGCGTCGGCCACCACGCGCTGCGGTGGCGCCCCACTGCGTGACCACCGCCGCCACCAAGGCGCGGCCTGCTGCTCGACGCTCATACCGGCCTCGGCCACCTGCATCAGCCGCGTGCGTGGATAGGTCGTCGCCAGCAGTGCTTCGCATCCTCCGGCGGCGCCGGACCAGTCCAGCACTTGCTCGGGCTGGCGCTTGATCCACGCCAGCCGCTCGCCCATGCGCCGCGCGGCCTCTTGGTGCAGCCACGGCGCATCGGGTGCACGCGCGAGCCGCGCCAAAGTGCGCTGCGCTGCCAGCGCATCGACGCGCGCAGACGATGCGGAGGACAAGGGGGAAGAGTCGCTAGGCGCCATGCGGCGGGCAGTATATTGAGCCGCATGCCGCCCTCCCCTCGCCAGGCCCATGCACGCTGGCGGTTGCCGGCACCTTGCGGCGTCTGCGGCACGTGGTCGCGCCCGGCCGGCCTGTGTGCCGAATGCCTGCTCCGCTTTGCCGCTCCGGCAGCGCGTTGCCCGCGCTGCGCACTGCGGGTGCCGCTCGGCATGGCACTGTGTGGCGTCTGCATCCGCACACCGCCGCTGTTCGAGCGTGCGGTGACGGCGTTCGACTACACCTTCCCCTGGGACCACGCGATTGCAGCCTTCAAGTTCCGCGGCGAGCTGCAATGGTCCGCACCCTTGGCACGAGCGTTGGCCACCGCAGTGAGCGATGAACACGACACGGTCGATCTGGTGACCGCCGTGCCGCTGGCCGACAGCCGCTTGCGCGACCGCGGCTACAACCAGGCCTGGGAGGTTGCCCGCCGCGCAGCGAAATTACTCGACCTGCCGGCGCGGCATGATCTGCTGCACCGCTTGCGCGACACACCGCAGCAGATGCAATTGAACCGCCGCCAGCGTGACGCCAACCTGCAGGGCGCGTTCATGCCCGGTGAGGCGGATGCGAGGCGCGCAGTGCAAGGCCGCTGCGTCGCCCTGGTCGACGACGTGATGACCACCGGCACCACCGCGAACGAAGCGACCCGAGCGCTGATTGAGGCGGGAGCGCGCACCGTGCACCTGTGGGTGCTGGCGCGCACCGAGCGCGACACGGCGCCAGCCGACGCGACAATCGGCTGATGTTTCGCATCGTCCTGGTCCAGCCTGAGATCCCTCCCAATACCGGTAACGTGATCCGACTCGCCGCCAACACCGGCTGCGAGCTGCATCTGATCGAGCCCCTGGGCTTCTCGATGGACGACAAGCTGCTGCGCCGAGCCGGCCTGGACTACCACGAGTACGCGCCGGTGAAGCGCCACGCCGATTGGGCCGCATTTCTGACGGCCACCGGCGCCGATGCCAGCGCCCTACCCGCTCGCTTCTTCGCCTTCACGACCCACGCCACGCAGTCGCCGACTGACGTCGCCTGGCAAGCAGGCGACACGCTGGTGTTTGGTTGCGAGACGGCGGGCTTGCCACCAACGCTGCGCGAGCAGTTCCCCGCCGAGCAACGCGTGCGCTTGCCGATGCGGCCGGGTCAGCGCAGTCTGAATCTGAGCAATGCGGTGGCGGTGGCGGTGTTCGAAGCCTGGCGCCAGTGCGGCTTCGAAGGCGCAGTCTAGAGACCGGCCTCAGGCTTCGGCGCGAGGGTCACGCTGAAGCAACTGCTCGACAGCCACGCGCGCGGATGCCGCGCCACTGACCACCGCATACACCGCTTCGGCCACCGGCATATCCACCTTCAGCACGCGTGAGCGCTCGATCACGGTGCCGAGGCTGTAGGCCCCTTCGGCCACATGGCCCAGATGAGACAGACCTTGTTCGGGCGACTCACCTTGCGCCAGCAGCAGGCCCAACTTGCGGTTGCGCGACAGGTCACCGGTGGAGGTGAGCACCAGATCGCCGAGCCCGGTCAGGCCCATGAAGGTCTCGGCTTGCGCACCCATGCGGGTACCCAGGCGTGTCATCTCGGCCAGACCGCGTGTGACCAGCGCGGCACGGGCGTTCAGCCCCAGGCCCAAGCCATCGGAGATGCCGGTGGCGATCGCCAGCACGTTCTTGACCGCGCCGCCAATCTCAACGCCGACCGGGTCGGCGGAGGTGTAAATGCGCAGCGCACCATGGTGGAACGCGTCGACCACCTGCTGCGACAGCGACGGCTCGAAGCTCGCCGCGACGAGCGCGGTGGGCAGGCCTGCCGCCACCTCTTGCGCAAAGCTCGGGCCCGACAGAACGCCCGCCGCAGCTTGCGGCAGCACGGCCGCGGCGACCTCATGCCCCAACAAACCGGTGCCGGCCTCGAAGCCCTTGCACAGCCAGACCACACGGGACTGGGCCGGCAAGCGGGCCAGCGTGCCGCGCAGGCCGGCCATCGGCGTGGCGACGATCGTCAGGCCTTGCGCACCGTGAGCCACCGCCGCGTCGAAGTCCGCCGTGACGGCCAAATCGTCGGGCCACGGCTGACCCGGCAGGTAGCGCGTGTTGCAGCGCTCGACAGCCATTTGCGCCGCTTGGTCGGCATCACGTGCCCACAACAGCACCTCGTGCCGGCGAGCCGCGGCCATCGCCAGGGCCGTGCCCCAGGCGCCTGCGCCGAGAAACGCCAGCTTCATGCCGTTGTCGACGCGTGAACCGCGCTCAGTTGATCGAGGCTTCGCCAGCGCCGTTGGCCTGCGCTTGCTGCTGGGCTTCGAACATGGCCTGGAAGTTSACYTCGGCCAGCAGGATCGGCGGGAAGCCGGCGCGGGTGCAGACGTCCGACACGATCGCGCGCAGGTAGGGGTAGATCATCTGCGGGCAGACCACGCCCAGCACGCCTTGCACTTGCTCGCTGGGCAGGTTGCGGATCTCGAAGATGCCGGCTTGCTTGGCCTCGACCAGAAACAGTGTGCGGTCGCTGACCTTGGTGGTGACGGTGGCGGTGACCGAGACCTCGAACATGCCGTCGGCGATCGACTCGGCTTGCATGCCGAGCTGGATGTCGACCTGCGGCTGCTGCTGCTCGAGCAGGATCTGCGGCGAGTTGGGCTGCTCGAGCGACAGGTCCTTCAGGTACATGCGCTGCAGCTGGAACACGGGGGATTGATCTTGTTCGGCCATGATGGGCTTTCGAAAAACGGGTCGATGTAGAAACGACAAAGCCCGCAACCGAAGATGGTGCGGGCTGCAAATCGGGATTATGGCGCAGCGAGGATGGGGCTCCCGGGGCGGGGTACCGCCACCACCCTCCGAGAGGGTGCGCGGCCGCTTCGGAGCGGCCGTGCGCTGGCCGCGCCGCCGCCAGGGAGGCGATCAGGCGGGGTTCAACAGCGGCATCAGACCCCCGCGCTGATCCAGCTCGAACAGGTCGTCGCAGCCGCCAACATGGGTCTCGCCGATGAAGATCTGCGGCACGGTGCGGCGGCCCGTCAACTCGACCATGCGGGTGCGCGCCGATGGGTCCATGTCGACCCGGATTTCGTCGATGGCCGACACGCCGCGCTGCTTCAGCAAGGCCTTGGCCCGCACGCAATACGGGCAGACCTGCGTCGTGTACATCACCACCTTGCTCATCGGGACCACATGCTCAGCTTCAATGGCGCGAATTGTCGCAAGCCGCGACAGGGCCGACGGGCACGGGACGGCAAGACCCCGCCGGCGGCGGGCCAAAGATCACAGCAAGCGACGGCACGCCGCCACTTCAGGCAGCTTTGGCGGCGTCCTTGCTGACCTCGACCGGCAGATTGGCTTCACGCCAAGCCTTCAGGCCGCCAGCGAGTGCCTGCGCATTGGCATAGCCGGCCTTGCGCAGTTGGGCCACCGCACGCGGCGCGCGCGCGCCGGTGGCGCACACCACCACCAGCGGCAAGGCCTTGTTGCTGGGCAGGTTGTTCGCGCCATCGAGCTTCGAC
>NZ_JBFUGE010000352.1:0-6415 GCF_056403075.1 Ideonella sp. P3_A4
ACACCACGTTGCTTGAGGCTCTCGAGGTGATCGTGCATTTCCTTGAGGCGGTCGGGGGAGTGACCTTTCCACTCCATGACCTCGCCGATGACGCGCAATGGATGTCGAGAACGGTAGGACTTCGTCGGGTTGCCGGGGAATCTCTTGTTCGTCAGGTTTGGATCATCTTCGATGGACCCTGTGGGTTCCACGATGTAGATCCGGCCGCGCCCTTGGCCGACAGCCAACTCGGCTCCCCAGGTGGCCGCGTCCAGTGTGGCAGACAGGTAAACGAACGTCGCCTGTTTCCTCTTGCCGTAGTTGGAGGCATAGCCCGCCTCGATCAGGTCACCCACCTTGAGGTCGGCTTTGGTGCCGTGGTAGTACGTCTGCAAATCAGTCATCGCATCGCTCCGGTTTCCTGACATTTCGAGGTCGGCGATGCTGCATGACGACAGGGGCTTGCCGCAAGCCCCGGGGTGTCGTATAAATTGATCCTGGGGAGGCGCTTTGCGCCTCCCTTTTTTGTTTTCGGCCGCCGCCATGAAGCGCGGTTCTGGCCGATCTAACGTCCGATATGAGCGGCCGGTGCGCACGCACCAAACGTCACCGCTTGGCGTCGACTTCAGATTTCAGCGGCAGCGAGCTTCGCTTCTGATTTCTTGACGAGCAAGGCAATGGCCGGCGGAAAGACGAGCCAGAAGCCCGAGGCAGGCATGAGGGTGATGCCAACAACTGCCATCGCCAACAAGCCCCAGCCGATCGACCTGGGAAGGCAGTTGGGCGAGGACGCTTCGAGCTCTGCCACTGCCAAACCGCAGACGAACAGCATCGCGCCAAAGAGGACAAACCAGACCACTGCCGCTGTCATTGGATCGGCGCCGACCGTATTGAACACACCGCGCTTGACGATAGAAGCCAACACCTCACCAAAGACGGCTACAGCAAAAGCGGTGTGTATTGCAGCGATCCCCATGAGCCAACGGCCTACCCATCTCTTCATGTGATTCCTCCGGTGCGTGAATGATGAAACATAGCGTTTGACATGGGTGGCATCTCGTCGTGAGGTGTCACCTTTACTGAGAGGCTAGGGTTCCGGCGTGACATAGGGCAGCGAGCGGATGCGGAACAATCCCTGCCGCTTCTCGAAGAGGTGCATGGTCAGCTCGACAAGCGTGCCCATTTGCGCCGACTGGGACAACCCTGAAACATGAAAGCCTGCCCGCAGCTTGGCGATGATGACCGGATTGTTCAGCACCGAGTGCTGGGAACGAATGGCCACCGCACCGTTGGCGTTGGCGTAGTCACGAATGGCCGACAGGAGCGACGAATAGACGCCCTGGCGCCGATGAGAGGGCACCACGCCGCTATTGGCCATGTAGAAGACGTTCCCTCGTTCCATCCAGCCGCACGACCAACCGACCAACACTTCTTCAGCGTAGGCGCCAAGCCGATACATGGGGGAGTGGGGGTGACCGCCCGAGGCGCTGGCAGACGCCTCGGCGACAAGCGTTGACGCGAGCTCCTCTGATGGCTGTTGAACATCGGCGAAGACGGCGCGGCTCAGGCGCGAAAAATCGGGCTCGGGGAACTTGTCGACCTGGCGAATGGCTATCGAACTCATGACGCTTGACGTGGTTTGGAGTGGCTCACTGTAGTACAAATTCCGTATCCTTGACTTGTAATGAAATTTAATGGATAGTTTGTATCCATTAAACGGCATCGAGGGTGCTCCCCATGAAAACCAGCAAGGCTCAGCAGGACGCCACCCGCGCGCGCATCGTGCGCAGCGCCGTCGACCTGATCGTGCGCAACGGCTACGACGCGGTCACGATGAAGGACATCGCGAAGGCGGCGGCGATCGGCGACGCGACGATCTACAAGTACTTCGCGACCAAGGAGCGGCTGATCCTCGGCTACTTCGATCAGGTGGCCGAGCAGGCGGTGCGCGTCGCGCACGACGCACCGGACTTCGCCTCGTACGACCTGCAGTCGAAGCTGCAGCGGCTGACCGATGCCTTGCTCGAGATCCTGGCGCCTGACCGGGCGTTCGTGGGCGTGGCTGGCAGCATGCTGGCGAAGTCGCCGCTGCTGCTGCTGGGTGACCAGCTCCAGGCCAAACTGATGCTGAAGGAGACCGTGGCAACGTTCCTCGACGTCGCAGTGGAGCAGGGGGAACTGCCGCCCAGCGACTTCGCCCGCCCGATGGCAGGCCTGTACGCCGACTTTTGCTACGGCGTCATGGCCTTCTGGATGCGCGACGAGACGCCGCATGCCGCCGAGACCACGCGTTTCGTCGACCAGGTGCTGGGCGTGGCCGTCACGATGCTCAAGGCGGGCCTGCCGGATCGTCTGGTGCATCTGGCCGGCTTCGTGCTGCGCAGCCAGATCGCGCGCATCATGGAGGTCGCCGTGCACGCCAGGCCACGGCAGGGCAAGGACACGACGGCGGCACCTGCTTCGAAGAAGCGTGCACCATCGAGGAGCCAAACGGGCGACGCGGCAGTCAGCAAGCGCAAGCCGGCTGGCGCGCGCGGCGAGGCAACCAAACGCAAGTCATGACCGTACCGACCGGAAAAGCGCCGCGAACCGGCCGCCTCGCGCGATCGGTGCTCGTTGGCACCACGGCTGCGCGCGTCGGTGCCAAGGCCGTGCGGCACAAGTTGCGCGCATCGCCGTCGAAAGAGGTCGACGATGAGCACGAGGCCGACATCGGGCGAATGATCTTCGCGGCCGTCACGCAATTGCGAGGCACGGCGCTGAAGGCGGCGCAAATGCTGAGCATGGACGCCGGCGTGCTGCCCGAGGGCATTCGCGCGCAACTGGCGCGCGCCTCGCACCAGGCGATGCCGCTGAACCGTGCACTCGTGTCGCGTGCCTTTCGGCAAGCCTTCGGCCGGGAGCCGCAAGCGCTGTACGCCCATTTCGACACCGAAGCCTTTGCCGCGGCGAGCCTGGGCCAGGTGCATCGCGCCCGCCTGGACGACGGCACCGAGGTGGCGGTCAAGGTCCAGTACCCCGGCATCGCCGAGACGATCGACAGCGACCTGCGCTTGCTGCGAACAAGCCTGCGCACGATCGGCCGTGAGCGGCTCGGCTTGCCGCAAGACGAGCTCATCGACAAGATGCTGGCCGAAGTGCGCAGTCAGCTGGCAGAGGAGGTCGACTACCTGCACGAGGCCAAGCAGCAGACGTGGTTCAGTGAGCACGCCGGGCACCCCGGCATCGTCATGCCGCAAGTCGTGTCGGCGCTGACGTGCAGGACGGTGCTCACGCAGCAGTCTCTGCAAGGTCTGCACCTCGATGCGAGTCTGCGGCAAGGCCCTTCACAGGCGACGCGGGACCGGCAGGCGCAGGCGATCTTCGACTGGTTCGTGGACTGCGCCTTCGAGCGGCGGCACATTCATGCCGACATGCACCTGGGCAATCTGCTCTTCCTGGATGACGAGCGGGTCGGGGTGCTCGACTTTGGATGCACACGCAAGCTCTCCGGTTCGTTCGTCAAGGGCCTGGCGCGGTCGTGGTTGACCTGGCTCAGGCACGRCGCCGGCGGTTCGTCTGCGTTGCTGGCCAATTACCGCGAACTTGGCGTCACCGATCTCGGGCTGGGGCTGAAGGACTTCGAGCAGCGCATCGTGCCGAAGATTGCACCGGTACTCGAATGGGCGACGCAGGCGTTCTCGACCGAGCGCTTCGAGTTCGCCGACAAGACACCGTTCCCCGCGGCCAAGTTCGACCGGCGAGCCGTGCATTCAGCGTCGTTCATTRCCCACCTGCCACCCGAACTGCTTTCCTTCGACCGGGCGTGGTTCGGGTTGATGCACCTGCTGACGCGATTGCAGGGCCGGGTGGACACGCGGGCGTCGATGGCGAAGCTGGTCGCCGCCGCCGAAAACTGACTCGGGAGATTTCCATGATGGCCCAGGTCTTGATCGTCATGGCCGCCTACGTTTTTCTGGTCATGGGCGTGGCGCATGGAGCGCTCACGCTGGGTGACCTGAAACGCCCCAAGGCCTTCACTCCCCGTGACGCGTCGCTGCGTCAAAGCATGCAGCAGTCGAGCATTGCGCTTCACCCGGCCATCAATCTTTGGAAGGCGTGGCTGGGTTTCAGCATGACCCACAGCCTGGGCCTGGCTCTGTTCGGCGGCGGGTTCCTGTATGTCGGCATCTTCGAGCCCAATGCCTTCGCCACGTCATGGCCGCTCCAGATCGTGGCAGTGTTGGTGTCGGCCATCTACCTGGTCGTGTCCATCAAGTTCTTCTTCGCCAAACCCGTGATGGGTTCGGCCATCGGCCTGATCGGCTTTCTGATCGCGACGGCGCTGGCCTATGCCTAGCTCATCTCGGCGTGCGGCAGCGCCGAGGGAGGCAGGCCAAAGACTTTGTCGAAGCCGAGGTTGAAGACGTAGGTGTAGACGAGGAAGAACAGGATCAGGCCGAAGTCGTAAACCAGAGCTTCCCACCACGAGATGCCGAGCACCGCCGCGAACAGCGGCACGGTCATCAGCACCAGGCCCAGCTCGAAGCCGAAGGCATGCGCGGCGCGGCGCCAGAAGGTGCGGCCCTTGCGGAGCTGCCGTGCTTCCCAGCGCTCGTAGAAGGTGGTGTAGACCAGGTTCCAGGCCAGCGCGATGGCCGAAGAGCCAATACCGGCCAAGGTCGCGTTGGCTGCGGCACTGCCTGAGAACCAGGCCAAGCCCACGCTGGTGATGATGATCGCCAGCGCTTCGTACAGCGTGGCATAGAGAACTCTGCGGCGGACGGCTTGCATGGGTGTGGCCCCTTTGGATGAGGCCGGGCCGTCCCGGACGTTTGTTCCCGCAGCGCATGCCGCCACAGCGGCAAGTGGGGGGAGGTCGTTCCTCCTGTATGGGCCGAATTTTAGGGGCTGACGCCCGGTCCTTGCTGGCGTGGGGGCACCCCGGACCGGGCGTCTTTCGCGGATCAGCCTGTGTTGGCGCCGCCACCCGCCGAAACCGGCTCAGCCGTGGTCTCCGGCGTCGTCACCGGCCCGCGGCCGCTGAAGCGGTCGAGCGCGAGGTAGATCACGGGTGTGATGTAGAGCGTGATGGCCTGCGAGAAGACCAGCCCGCCGACGACCGCCAGGCCCAGCGGCTGGCGCAACTCGGCGCCCGCGCCGATGCCCAGTGCGATCGGCAATGCGCCCATCAGCGCCGCCAGCGTCGTCATCATGATCGGGCGAAAGCGCAACACGCAGGCCTCGCGGATCGCCTCAGCCGCCGTCATGCCATGGCTGCGCTGCGCATCGAGCGCGAAGTCGATCATCATGATCGCGTTCTTCTTGACGATGCCGATCAGCAGCACGATGCCGATGGTCGCGATCAGCGTCAGGTCCTGGCCGAACAGCATCAGCGTGCCCAGCGCGCCGACGGCCGCCGAGGGCAGGCCGGCCAGGATCGTCAGCGGGTGGATGAAGCTCTCGTACAGCACGCCCAGCAGCACGTAGATCACCAGCAGCGCCGCGATGATCAGCACCGCCTGGTTACCCTGCGAGCTCTTGAACACCGCCGCATCGCCGCCGTAGGTGGCCACGATGGTGGCCGGCATGTGGATCGCGTTGCGCGCCGCGTCGACCTTGGCGGTGGCGTCGCCGAGCGCCACGCCGGGCGCCAGGTTGAACGACACCGTCACCGCCTGCAGTTGGCCCACGTGGTTGACCGAGGTCGGGCCGACGGTGCGCTCGATCGTTGCGAAGCTGGACAAGGGCACCAGCGCGCCGGTCGTCGAGCGCACGTAGATGCCGTTCATCGCCCGCTCGTCCTGCTTGGCCTCTGGCGCCACTTCCATGATGACCTGGTAGCTGTCGGTGGGCAGGTAGATGGTCGACACCTGGCGCTCGCCAAAGGCGTTGTACAGCGCGGTGCGCACTGCGTCGATCGACACGCCCAGCGTGTTGGCGCGGTCACGGTCGATCTTCAGTTCGGCCTGCAGCCCCCGCAGCTGCGCGTCGCTGTTCACGTCGCGGAAGTCCGGGTCGGCGCGCAGCTGTTCTTGCAGGCGCGCAGCCCAGCTGCTCAGCTCGTCGGCCCGCACGCTTTGCAGGATGTACTGGTAGCGCGCCTTGCTCTGCCGGCCGCCCAGGCGCAGGTTCTGGATCGGCGTCATGAAGACGTTGATGCCGGCCACCTCGCGCAGGTCGCGGCGCAGGCTCTCGATCACCTGCTTCATCGGTTGGCGTTCGTTCAACGGCTTCAGGTTGAGGAACATGCGGCCCGAGTTCTGCGCGCCGCCGCCGCCGTTGAACGAGCTGACGGTGGTGACGTTCGGGTTCGCACGCACGATCGCTGCGGCGCGCTCTTGCAGCCTCACCATTTCGGGGAACGAGGTGTCCTCGGCCGCTTCGGTGGTGACCTGGATCTGGCCGATGTCTTCTTCCKGGAAGAAGCCCTTGGGAATGATGATGAACAACCAGG
>NZ_JBFUGE010000353.1:0-6407 GCF_056403075.1 Ideonella sp. P3_A4
ACCGACTACCGCGCCACCGGCTGGCAGGTGCAGGTGCTTGATTTGACGCACGACCTGCGCATCCCGGTCTATGCCGCGGTGGCGCACCACACCGAGAGCGATCGCCACGCGATCGGCTTCGGCTGCCACCTGCAAGGCTCCATCGCGCTGAGCCGGGCATTGACCGAGTTGAACCAGCTGCTCGACCACCGCGCAGACGCCCCGCCCCCTTGGGACCGCGAGCTGCTGCCCCAAGCCGACTTCCTGCAGCCGCAGGGGCTGGCCCGCCACGCGCTGCCGTCGTTGTCGAACGGTGCGGACCTGCGAGAAGACATCACGCTGTGCTGCCAGCAGCTCGCCCGCGCCGGGCTGTCGCCGTTCGTCGTCAACAAGACCCGGCCCGACTTGGGCCTGAGCGTGGTGCAGGTCATCGTGCCCGGACTGCGCCACTTCTGGCCGCGCTTCGGCCCGGGCCGGCTCTACGACGTGCCGGTGGCGCAAGGCTGGCAAGCCCGCGCCGCCGATGAGGCGAGCCTCAACCCGGCGCCACTGTTCCTGTAGAAGCGTCGACGCGGCGCGCCTTCCGCGCCGCGCTTGGCGGGCTCGGACACCAATCTTTACCGCCGACAACGCGGTAGACGCATCTGCGTTCCTGAAAACGGTATAAACTGTATATATCGTTTTCTACAGGAGACCCCATATGAACGACCACGATACCGACGCCCCCAAGACCAACGGCAGCGCCGTGCTGGCCGAAGCCACCGAGCAGAAAGCCGAAACGCCCAAGGCGCCCAAGGCCAAGCTGGTGCGCGACAGCTTCACGATCCCGAAGGCCGAATACACCACGCTGAACGAGCTGCGCCAGCGCTCCACGCGCCTGGCCGCTCCGGCCAAGAAGAGCGAGTTGCTGCGTGCCGGCATCGAGCTGCTGAGGAGCTTGTCCGACCAGGCCTTCCTGGCCGCACTGGCCGCGGTGCCCAACCTGAAGACCGGCCGCCCGAGGAAGGACGGCGAAGAGTCGGACGAACCCACCGTCGGCAAGAAGATCATCGACAAGATCGCCGCCCGCCCTGCCGCCAAGAATGCCAGGAACGCCGCCAAGGCCGGAGCCGACGCTGCCCCGAAGAGCCGCGCCAAGAAGACCGGCGCCGGCAATGCCAACAAGAACGCGGCCAAGAACCCCGCCCGCCAAGCCGCCAAGAAGGCTGCCAAGCAAGCCAACGGCAACGACCCCAAGGTCAAAGCCGCCAGGCAGGCTGCCAGGGCCGCCCGGCAAGCCGCCGAGGCCGACGAGTCCTGATTCGAAAATTCAGCAGCCCCTGCGCTGCTGAACCGGCCGGCCCAGTGTCCGACCGCGCCCTCTAACTTCCAATCAGGGGGCACAGCATGACTTCCTGCTGGACGCGAGCCGCGTCGCACCCTGAGGCGTCCAATCCCCGAGCCGCCCGGTGCGGTTCGGGTTGACCCCAAATGCCTCTAGGGTTGCTCGCCTAGTTCGCGCCCGGACAGTCCTGTACGCTGCACCGCCTTACAGGCCAGGAGGTGCAGCGTGAACCAAGGCATTGAAGAGCATCTGCGCGTCGCGCTCGAACAGCAGCGCGCCGCTTTCGCGTCAGAGACCTTCCCCACGTTGGCAGTAAGGCGAGACCGTCTCGCACGCGTGAGGCAGATGACCGAGAAGCATGCGCAGGATCTKGCCGCGGCCATTGCGCAAGACTTCGAGAATCGCGCACGGCAAGAAACGCTGCTGACCGAGGTCTTCACCGTGCAGTCGGCGGCGCGCCACGCGATCAGCCACCTGCCCGGCTGGATGAAGACCCGCCGCGTGCCCACCGCGATGCACTTCTGGCCGGCGCGCAACCGGCTGCTACGCCAGCCGCTGGGCGTGGTCGGCGTGGTGTCACCCTGGAACTATCCGTACTACTTGGCAATGGCGCCGGCGCTGGCCGCACTGGCCGCCGGTAACCGCGTGCTGATCAAGCCGTCGGAGCTGACGCCCGCCACCAGCGAGTTGATGGCCCGCATGGTGCGCGAGCACTTCGCGCCGGAAGAGATGCAGGTCATCGTCGGCGACGCCGATGTCGGCCGCGCGTTCACCTCGCTGCCCTTCGACCATCTGTTCTTCACCGGCTTCACCGCGGTCGGGCGCATCGTCGCCCAGGCCGCCGCAAAGAACCTGACGCCGGTGACGCTGGAGCTGGGCGGCAAGTCGCCGGCGCTGATCGACCGCAGTGCCGACATCGGTGTGACCGCCGAACGGCTGGCCTTCGGCAAGCTGCTCAATGCCGGCCAGACCTGCGTCGCGCCCGACTACGTGCTGGCGCCACGCGAGATGGTCGGCCCGCTGGCCGATGCGATCCTCGGCCGGGTCCGCAAGATGTACCCGAAGCTGGCGGACAACCCCGACTACACCAGCATCGTCTCGACTCGCCACTTCGAGCGCTTGCAGGGCCTGTTGCGCGACGCGCAGGCCAAAGGTGCACGCCTGGTGCCCACGCACGCAGAAACGCCGCCTGGCCGCAAGCTGGTGCCGCACCTGGTGCTGGGCGCGACCGAGCAGATGACGGTGATGCAGGAAGAGATCTTCGGCCCGCTGCTGCCGATCATTGCCTACGACAAGCCCGAAGAGGCCTTGGCCTACATCCAGCGCCACGACCGGCCGCTGGCGCTGTACTGGTTCGGCCGAGACTCGGCCGCGCAGCGCCACGCGATGGAGCAGACGCATGCCGGCGGCGTAACGGTGAACGACTGCATCTGGCACCTGGGGCAGGAAGAGCAGCCCTTCGGCGGCGTCGGCGCGAGCGGCATCGGCTCGTACCACGGCGAATGGGGCTTCCGCACCTTCAGCAAGGAAAAGCCGATCTTCGAACAGACCCGCTTTGCCGGCACCAAGCTGTTCTACCCGCCGTACGGCGCGACCTTCGACCGCATGATCGGCATGCTGAAGAAGATCGCGGGCTGAAGAATCAGTCTCAACGGGCTGCGTGGCCGCCGCTGCGCAGCCCGTTTTCATTTCGGTCGCGCTAACTTTTCAGTAACGCGGGCTACGCCGACGTCTTCCCCCTAACTCGCCCATTCGGGTGCAACGCCCGAATCCGGCCTGATCGGCCGCGCGTAATTCAAAGCACCGAGCCCGCACACCGGGCCGGCCAACACACAGGCACGCCAGGGAATGCGGTTCGTTCCCAGCCGTCGGCTTGCCCTGTGCATTCCTCACACGCCTCAAGGAGCTTTGAATGAACACCCGATCTGTCACCACCTTCCGCTGGCTCAGCGCCGCAGCACTGCTGCTCGGCGCCGCCATAGCCCATGCGTCCGAGCCGGTCTACCCCGGCGCTCGCGTCTGCAAGGACCCGATCTACGTGACCAGCACCGTCACGTCCTTCGGCACGTCCAAGACTGCCTTCGGCGGCCCGGCCATCGCCCACTTCACCGTCAAGCGCTCGTACACCTACGACGGTAACTATGTCGACGTGCTGACCCAGGACTCGTCGTCGTACTACTTCAACGCCACGTCCTCGACCCGCCCCGACATCGTCCCCGGCTGGTTCAAGGTCTGCGCGCGCAACAACGGTGGCAGCACGATCTTTGTCGACATGCAGTTGAGCGGGTACTGAGCGTCAAGCCCCACGTTTGGCCTTGGCAGCGATCAGGTCGGCACGGTGCGTGTGAACGTCCCGGTGACGTCGGGTGCCTCGGCGCCCAACACGCCGTGCCAGACCGTCCCGAGCCCCTTGCTGACGACATCGTAGGCGTCGTCCACCTTGCCGTGGGGGCTCAGGTCCAGTTTGTCCGAGACCTTGTAGTCGATCGTGATCGTGCCGTCCTTGGCCACATGGGCGGTGCCGTCCAGCTGGCAATGCCGCAGCAACCAGGTCTGCTCGTTGGCAGCCACCTGCCAGGTCTTCTTGACGTTGGGGTCGTCCAGGTCGTAGATGTGTCGGAGCTGGTCCCACTTGCTCGATTCGCCGCTTTCGCCGCCCAGTCCCAGCGGGACGCGCCCTTCGCTTTCCGGGTATTTGTCCTTGTACAGCTCGGACAGCGAGATGTCGAACTCGATCTTGCCGTATCTCGGATCCGCTTTGGCCGCGTTCACGACGTCGGCATTGATTTGCTTTTCTTTCGCCACGAAGTCCGGGTCGTTCTGGATGCCGTCGGTGGCGTCCTTGTCCAGCGTGATCTCTTTCGCGCCAAACAACGCCTGCAAGGAAGCCTTCGCGGCGTTGTTGAACGGCAGGCGATCCGTCAGGTCGGCGACGGCCTTCTCCGCTGTCTCGTTCCCCGGCACGTGGTTCCAGGCCGATACCGCGGTATCGCGAACATCGTCGCGTACATCCGCCACCACGTCCCGCACGGGCGCGGACTCCTCCCACGCCTTCTCCAACACCGGCGAGGACTTGTCCCATGCCTTTTCCAGCAGGGGCACGGCCCTGTCCTTCGCCACTTCGAGCACTGGCGCGGCCTGCTTCCATGCCGACGCCGCTTGGTCAGCGGCGGCATCGCGCAACTTGTCCAGCTCGGGCATGACATCGTGGTGGAAGAAGTTGCCCGCGCTTGACGTCACTGAGTCGATCCAAGACATGTGATCTCCAGGTTAGGTTCTTCACAAGGGCACTGCGCTCACGCGAAGCAGTGCGAAGCAGTGCGAGGCACGCGCCAGACCGCCAAACAGCGCGGGGTGCAATGGCGAGGGCCGCCCGGTACCTGGCGAGGTGCGGATCGGCGCGTGACGCCGCTGCGTGAATCCACCCCGCCCCGCCGCATTGCTTTCCAGGCCATGAATAGTAGGACGCACGCTCTTCGATCCCCAACTACGAATAGGCGTATGGAACGCGCCACCCAGGCAGGCCGCAGGACAGCCGAAATGGCCGCTCAGCCGACCCGCCGTATCTGATACCAAAGACCAAACAAGGCCTGATTAACCTTAAAAGTCAGTGGTATTGCGACTTTTCCTTCTGCCAATGAAAAAGGGCGGCCTCGCAGCCGCCCTCGTTCTTGTCGTGCCCGGCCGTTGCCGATCAGCCCTTCCAAGTGAACGGGAACGCCACCTGCTTGAAGAACCCGTCCGGCACGTAGTCGCCCAGCACGCCGTAGTGCTCGGGCCATTCGCGGTCTGACTTGACGGCAGTGCCGAACAGGTAGTCAAGGAACGCGAAGTGAGCGGCGTAGTTCTTGTCCAGCGCTTCCTGGTCTTGCGAGTGGTGCCAGTGATGGAAGTTCGGCGTCACGATCAGGTAGCGCAGCGGGCCCAGCCGCACGCTCACGTTGGCGTGGTTGAACACCGCCTGGAAGCCAACGACGATGATGTAGGCGTCGATCACTTCCTTGCTGAAACCGAACAGGTAGATCGGCGCCAGCACCAGTGTGCGGGTGATGATCAGCTCGAGGATGTGCTGGCGCGAGCCGGCCAGCCAGTCCATGCTCTTGACGCTGTGGTGCACCGCGTGCAGCCGCCACAGCATCGGTACCTCGTGGTAGGCCCGGTGCGTCCAGTACTGCACCAGGTCGGCGACCAGGATGATCAGGAACAGCGCGACCCAGAAGTTCAGTTGCTGCACCCAACCGCGGATGCCGTCGTTCGCGGCCCAGCCGAACAGCCGATGCACCAGCAGGTTGGTGGCCAGCAGCACGAAGCCGACCAGCATGTGGTTGACGATGAAGTGCTGAAAGTCGGTCTGCCACTCGGCACGGAACACCGGCTGGTCTTTGCGCAATGCGAACAGCTTCTCGATGAAGACGAAGATCAGCGTCGAGCCCAGCAGGTCGAGGATGAACCAGTCCAGCCCGATGTAGGGCGTGTGGTCCGGAAAGTCGCTGTCCACCGGCACCTTGTGGCCGCCGAGCGCCAGGCACAGGCCGATCAGCGCAAACGAGCCAAAGGCCAGCCAGCGCGCCCGGCCGCGGATGATGTTGAACAGCGCGATCGAGCCCGACAACACCAGCGACCAGAACAGCAACTGGCGGATCACGTCGACCTTGTAAGCCTGGCGCAGTTGCGGCGTCGTCAGGTATTCGGGCCAGTGGAACGCCAGCACACCAAGGAAACAAAGAAGCGCCAGGCCCAGCGCGATCACGCCCGAGACCATGCCCTTGCCGGGCTGCAAAGCCCCGTGCGACTTGGTCAGCCGATTCAGTTTGTCGAGTTCGTTCATCCTGCCCTCCCAGGCGTGCGGTGTTCGTAATGGGTCGGGCGCAATTATCCCGGCTCAGGTGCGAAGCGTCCCCCTAGAAGACAGGGGTTGCCCTGGCGAAAACCCCTGACCCGCGCGACTTCCTGCTCAATCCGGTGCGTCGTCGGCATCCGTCTCGTCCAGCCGGCAACCGAGGGCAACTCGGGAGCAGCCGGTCGTCCTCGCCCGCCTACACTCACCCGCCGCCGCAAGCTAACCCGCTTTTGTGCCGGCATCGCGAGCCGCACTGACGTGGCT
>NZ_JBFUGE010000354.1:0-6402 GCF_056403075.1 Ideonella sp. P3_A4
GAATTCGTCCCCGCCGAATCGGGCCACGGTGTCGCTCTCGCGCACGCTGTCTCGCAGACGGTCGGCGCAGGCGCGCAGCAACACGTCGCCGGCGCTGTGACCGAGACTGTCGTTGACGTGCTTGAAGCGGTCGAGGTCCATGAACAAGACCGCGACCTTGCTTTGGTCCCGTGCGGCGCGCTGGATGGCGTGCTCCAGCCGCTCGTGCAGCAAGGGCCGGCTGGCCAGACCCGTCAGCGCGTCGTGGTAGGCCGCATGGCGCAGTGCCGTCTCGGCTTGCTTGCGCTGCAGGTACTGGGCCAACTGACTGGCAATGGAGCGCAGGAAGGCTTCGATCTCGCGATCGACTCCGACCGGCGAACGGCTGAAGAATTCAAGCGCCGCGAACTGCGCCCCCGCAATGACCGGGATGACCACAGCAGCCTGCAGGCCGCTGCGGCCCGCGATCTGGTCGAGTGTCGGTGATGCATCGCCCGCAGGAATCGCTCGCCACAATGGAATGGCCGAGACCCACGCCGCGTCGAGATGGCCGCCCTGGCGTGGCCCACTGAAACCACGCATGGTGGCGACAAACTCCAGCGCGGCCGCATCGTCGGCTGCCGCCCAGGCCCCCAGGCAACGAACCTGGGCGTCGAGACCCACCCCCCAGCACACCGCAGCGTGCCAACCCAGCTGCGCGCCGGCCGATGACAGGATGTAGGCCACCGCACGCTCGGGCTCGACGTCTGCAGCCAGCTCTCGAGCGATGTCGTTGGCCAGTTCCATCCGCAAAGCGGACTGCTTGCGTGTCGTCTCGTCGCGTACGGCGGCGCGCACGGTGGTGGCGCCGCTTTCCGTGGATCGTTGCAAGTTGACGTGCACCCATCGATCGGTCCCGTCGGGCGTGTGCACGCGGTGCTCAAGCTCAACCGGAGCGTCGTCTTGCTCTGCATGCGCGATGGCCTCGCGCAACTCGGCCCGGTGCACCTCAGGCATCAGCGTTAGCAGCCGCGCCAGCGTGGGTGTCTCCGCTGCCGCGGCGAGCCCGTAAATGCGCAGTGCCTCGTCCGAGCATTCGACCTCGCCGGTCTGGGCATCGAGCACCCAGCTGCCCAGTTTCGCCAATCCCTGCGCTTGCGCCAATCGCTGCTGGCTGGCCCGCAGCATGCGCGACAGGTCTTGCGCATCCACCAGGGCCTTGTTCTTGGTTTGCAGCAGGAACAGCAAGTCGACGACGGGATCGTGGACAGCGAAGTCGCTGAGCGTCAGCCCGATCCGGGCCATGTCGACCATCTCGACGACCCAGGGCGAACCGAGGAAGAACAATTGCCGATCGCGGGCGACGAATTCGCCGCGCAGACGCAACGGCCCGTCCCGATACTGCAAGACGAACAGCGACTTGTCGCGCTGACGGATCGCATCGAAATCCATGCGCTGCATGACCGGCCGCTGGACGATGAAGTGTTCGATGAACGCTGCCCCTTCGATCAGCAGTGGGCACAGGCGACTCAGTACCGAGCCGCTCTGCAGCACCCGCAGTTGCGGGTCGAGCACGATGTGAAACGGGAACGCCGCAGCGAACTGAGGCGGCGACAGGTTCAGTGCAGCGTGGGACATCACTGCGTCGTTGAGGCTTCCGCGCCGACGTAGTCGATGCGGAAAACGTCGTGGTCGTCTGTCCCGCGATGGGCTGTCTGCCGAACGCTGACTTCCTGAGAGAACCGCTTGCCCAGGCCCTTGATCAACCCGACCACCATCGGGGCCAATCCGGCGCGCTCGCTGCGGTAGTGCAGCAGCAACCCCGGGTCGCCCTCGATCTGCTCCACTTCGAAAGAGGGTGGCCGCAGCGCGGGAAAGCTCATCGCCACATGACTGTGCAGATTGTCCAGGTTGTTCAGGAACGAACGCAGATCCGAGCCGAACATCGCGAGCATTTCGCCGTAGCCCGCCTGCGCGGTGTAGAGCACCCAGTGCTCACCGAAGGCTTCCAGAATCTCAGCTGCATCCAGACCCAGCACCTCGCTGGCTGACCCCACGAGCTTGTACGTGATGTCGTCCGGGTAGCCGTCCATCGAGACGAACATGTCCTGACGGATGCCGGCGCCATCGCGAATCCTGTTCCAGGCGGTGTTGCCGAACCCCTTCTTGACGAAGTCCTCCAGCGCCTGATTGACCAGACCGTACATGTCAGTCCTCCTTGAACATTCGGGTGATGCTCCCCCTACATAGCATCAATGCGCCCTGGCCGTCTGTTCGGTAGCGCCCTGCGGCGCGCCAGCGGGCAGCCGGACGGTCGCATTCCGGATGACGCCGCAATTGAACAGGATCGTCTTGCGCTGGCAGACCATGCTCGCGGCATCCTCACGTTCCTTTATGGCGACGGGCAGGAGAGCCTCATAGGCGGCAGCCGCCCCGGCCCGGTCGCCCCGGCGAAAACATGCCATGACCGCGACGAGAAGCTCCGGGTGCGGATAGCCGGTGAAGAAGCCGTCAGCACCGTGCTCGAGTTCATCCAGACAATTCACACCGCCCAACCCACCGAAGATCCGGATGCGGGCGCCGAGTTGGGCCCGTACCATGGCCATCTTCACGGTCGTGGGTTCCTCTTCCAGCTTGATGCCGCAGACCTGGGGCACCGTTTCGACCAGAGCCTGAATAAGGCTCATCGGCAGCCGTGCGCCGAACTTCGGGTTGTCGAGCAGGATGATCGGCAGGCGCACGGATCGAGCGATCGCGCCGACATGCACCAGCACCTCCTGCGCGTTGCCCATCGGCGGCTTGACCAGCAGCCCCGTGGCGCCGCAGTTGGCCGCGGCGTGGGCTTGGGCCAGCGCACGATCGGTGCGGTCTTCCAAAATGCCGACAACGACCGGCGCGCGACCGGCAGATCGACGAACAACGCGCTGGATCACGCATTGGCGCTCGGCGTCATCGAGCAAGTCCCCCTCGCCGGCAATGCTGGCAGGTACCAGCCCCACGGCGCCGCCGATCAGGTAATGCTCCACCACGCGGTCCAGGCTCTCCATGTCCAGGCCTCCGCCCGCCACCATCGGCGTGGGCAGCACCGCGAAGAGTCCTTGCAACCAGGTGGGCAGACGGCTCATGGGTGCCCCTTCAATCGCCGGTGGTCAAGTGGAAATCGGCGACCCGTTCGGCCTCGTGCAGCACGCCGTCGAAGAACAGGCAGCGCGCGTCCATCGCAGTGCGGATCGCCTGCTCCACCAGAAGTTCGTCCTCGAGCGTGCGCAGCATCGGCAACAAGATGGATTCGAGCTTGTCGGCATGTCCATCGTCGGCATCAATGTGCACCTCGAAGAACATCAGCGCCTCCCTGTCGAAGTTGCCGGCCTGCCGCAGTGCCCCTTGAATGTGCGAGTACAGCGCCGCGACGATGCCTTCAGAGGCGTAGCACAGGGCGCCCAGGATGCCCGCAACGCCGTAACGGTCGCCCAGGCTGCGGTAGGTGTCGATCAACGCCGCGGTCTCGGGCAGCGCGGGTATCGTCGACAGGTGAGCGTCATCCACCCCCAGCGCCCGCGTGAACTGCCGGAACAGCGCCGCATGGGCCCGCTGCGGATCGCCTTCCCCCAGTTCCTCCCACAGGTTCTCGCCAATGACGATGCGCGCGTCTTCTTGCGGGCAAGCTGCCAGGGCCAAGGCCAGAAAGCTCGGGAACTGATGACAGAACTTGTACATCTGTGTGCCAAGCACTCGCACCTGGGCAAGCGTGAGCTGGCCCGCGCGGCAGCGCTCGACGAATGGATGGGACCAAAGCGGGTGGTCTTCCGCGGCTTGCCGGAACCGTGTCGGAGCGTGGAGGGTCAGGCGGGGAATTTCGGAGTGGAGCGACTTCATGCGGCTGTCCTTGGGGGAGTCTGGTGATCAAGCACGGACGACCTTGACGGCCATGTGCAACGGAAGATCGAAGAGCGGACCGAAGAAGTCCTTGTCCATGTCCACCATCTCGCGGGTGACAGTCAGCTCGGTCACGGTCGGCATCGCGGCAAATCCCGCCTCGCGCAGGCCTTCGAAGTAGTCCTGCAGGGTCTTGTGCACCAGCTGCACATCGAGTGCACTGCCGTCGCGTTTCCAGATCCGCCCGCTGAACATGCTGTTGCGAGCGCTGAAGTACCCGGCGGAGCCGATATCGAAATAGAACGGCGGCRCCGGCTCGCGCATGAACGCGAATGCGGGGTGCGGCACGGCGAACACGAACTGGCCTCCCGGCTTCAGCATGCGATGCACGTTGGCCATGACCTGGTGCATCTGCGTGACGTTGAGGTAATTGAACAGAAACACGGCAACGACGAGGTCGACACTGGCGTCACCCAGATCAGCCGTGACCGCATCGGCCTTGTCGTAGCGGATACCCAGCGGCTGCGTGCGCTCGGCTTGGCGAGCGAGCTCGATCATGCGTTCGGAGATGTCAAGCCCCACCACCTGCGCACCGCGCTGGCGCAGCATGCGGCTGCAGTAGCCTTCGCCGCAGCCGAGGTCGAGAACCAGCTTGTCTRCAAGCGGCTCGCACAGCGCCATCACCTGCGGCCGGGCCGTGTAGTCGGACAAGGAGCTGGGCTGATGTCTCGACCAGTTGGCCGCCGTCTGGTCATACAACGTGCGGGCATCGGTGGGCATGTTCATGTTGAGCTGTCCTGGTTGTGGCGGGGCGGGCCGAGGGCCAATGGCGCTCGACCACGAACGTGGAGAAGGCTTGGGGCAAGGCGCGATCGTCAATCCGGCGAGCGTCGACCACGCGCAAATGCGTCGTGGTCAGCCCTGATCGGGGTGGTGACGTTCGGGGGAAGTTGGACTAGTCCGCAGACAGCGACGCGGCATCACGCCGTTCGCGCAGTCAGGGGTCAATCGCTCGAACGCAGATGCCTGTCTAAGGCACCACCCCGGAGTTCGAAGCGAACTCGCACCGGCAATCGAGCCGAGTGACAGGTAACGGGAACAGCTTTGCGTGCAAGGGAACTTGCAAGACCATCTTGCAGCAGATCGCGCCGACCGATCGGGAGAACAGCGGGCCGATCACAGCGCTGTTCGCAGCACGGCTCCCGAGTTACAGCAGGCGTTGCACCCACGATGTGGGGCTCTGAGTGCGTCAGCCTGTGCCTGTCATCGCCTGGCTCTCCTCCAGCGCCGCGGCCGCATCGCTAAATTGCAAATTGTCGATGTGGTCACGCACCAGTTCATACGAACTCGTGCTCAGGATCCGTCGCAGTTGTGGCGAGATGGAGCGAAAGCGGTCCATCGCGGACAGGCTTTGCTGACGCAGCAAATCCACCAGGTCGGCCAAGGCCTGAGGTTCGAGTTCTTCTTCGGATGCCACCTCTTCTTCGGCGTTCCCGTAGGAAGCGTTGAGCGCAGGCGCGGCGCAATCGGCCAGCCGCTGCAGGAGCGCGGCAAGGCTCACCGAGAGATCCGATGCCAGATCCACCTCGCCGGCAACACACGCGGCCTCGGCCTCGCCCGCCAGCTGGTGGATTGCCTTGGCTCCCAACATGCCTGCACTGCCTCTGAGCTTGTGCATGCGACCACCGTGAGCTGCGAGCACTGCCGGCTCCATCTCCACGGCCGGGATGGCGATGTCAGAAAACTCAGCGAACAGGTGCTTCAGCATTGATCGGAACAGGTCGAAGTCACCGCCCAGGCGCCCTCGCGCGTCACTCGAATCGATGCCCTCGATCTCTTGCCATGCGGCGCCCCCATGAACCGGCGTTTCAGAAGCCCCGTCTGGATTGGGGGGGGTCTGGACAGCCACGGGCGTGACATGGCGCAGGATGCTGCTGACCAAGGACTTCGCATCGTAGGGCTTGGTGACATAGTCATCCATGCCGGACGCGGAGGCGCGCTGGCGCTCGCTGCTCAGCGCACCGGCGGTCAACGCGATGATCGGCAAATCCGCCAGCCGCAGTTCGAGTCGAATTCGGCGTGTGGCATCGTGACCGTCGAGCACCGGCATCTGAACATCCATCAACACCACGTCGATGGCGCGCGGTTCGGCTTGGATGCGCTCAAAAGCCTCCAGCCCATTCTTGGCGAGACAAACATGCGCGCCTTCCAGCTCGAGAATGCGTCTCGTCACGTCCAGGTTGATGTCGCTGTCGTCGACGACGAGGATGCGCAAGCCCTGCAGAGCATGTTCGCCCGGCTGGGGTTCGGGCGCGAGCAGACGAGCCAGCTCCTGCGACGAGACCAGTGCGAAATCGAGCTTCACGCTGAACTCGCTTCCCACCCCCGGTGTGCTGTCCAGGCTCACCTCGCCCCCCATCAGGCCAACCAGGCGCTTGACGATCGACAAGCCCAGCCCGGTGCCGCCGAAGCGCCGGGTGATGGAAGCATCGGCCTGGGCGAACGGTGCGAACAACCTTTCCTTGACTTCGGGCGCAATGCCGATTCCCGTGTCCTGCACTGCGAAGC
>NZ_JBFUGE010000355.1:0-6359 GCF_056403075.1 Ideonella sp. P3_A4
AGTACATCGCCAAGCGCGATGCCAACAACATCGCCAGCTTCAACCCGGAAGCGGCTTACTTCGCGCAGAACAACGATTCGAGCAAGGCGATCGCAGCGCTGTTCACCCGCAAGCCGGCCCAAACGCAAGCCTCGGCCAGCGGCCTGAGCCGCGACGAAGTCCGCGCCGAAGTGATCGCCGCCCGCGCCAACGGTGAAATGAACGTGTTCGACACCGAGACGAACCTGCGCGTGGCCCCGGCTGCCGTGCGCCAAGCGCCGACCGCGGTCGCGCAGCGCTGATCTCGAGGCCGTCAAGCCAAGTTATCAGGGGGCGCCAGACGCCTCCAAAAAGGGGAAGGGCGAACCGACGGTTCGCCCTTTTCGCATTCGAAAGACGGGCGTCGATGGCACGCTGTCGATCGGGGTCAACGCCAGGGCGGGTACCACAAACCCGGTTCAATCGTGGTCTTGGCCGCCGCCTGTCCATCGGCTAGATTGCCTCGTGCTCAAGCGAGGGAGAGTCCGGGCATGGCCACGCAGCAAGACGGCCTGAATGTCGAACACCGGGCAGGGGTGCTCACCTGCCCTCATGCCACGTGCGTCAAGGCCGTGGCAGTGACGGGGGCCCTCGGGAGTTGGCTGCTTCCCATTGCCATGAGCCTCGGCGCGGTCTCGTCGATGCGACCCTATGCCGTTGCTGGCCTGGCTGCGTGTGCGCTGTGCTGGGGCATTTCGCTGATCCTGGCTTGGCGGCTCTATTGCCCTTGGTGCTGCGAACGCCTGTTCTTTGTCTCAGGTGTGGCCAACTCGCCGGGTTGGAGTCAGCTCGCTCGGCAGTTCGTCCCCTATGAAACCGTGGTCCATGGCAGGCTCTCGTGCCCGCACTGCCGCTCACGTTTTACGCTGAGCGACCATTAGTTGCGGAGCGCCGGGCGTGCATGCCTGCACTCGCCGTCGCGTGAACAACGCCTCATCGCCCTGAGCAACGGCCCGCACCGGCTCAAGTTGTCTCATTTCCTGCCGATCTAGGCAGGCGCGACTGACTGTCCTCTGCAAAGCCGCAGAGCAGGCGGCATTCGCCTTTGGCCCTGACGCGACCTGCATCGCGTCGGCCGCTTGCCCATTCCGCTCACCGCCCGACACGGGTGAAACGGCGACACCTTCCTGCGTTTGCTCGACCCACTCGCAACGCCGACCCTTTCATGGCCTGCCCGGCGGGCTGCGCCATGACCCGACACCCAAGGAACACGATGAGCTTCATGAACCGCCATTCCCTCAAGACCAGGCTCGTCTGGCTGACGGGAGCCACCGTGCTGGCGCTGGTCGGCGTGGCCCTGGCCGGCGGCCTGGGGCTGAACCACTCGGCCAGAGACTTCGAGCGCTTCGTCGTCCAGGACGTGCAGGCCCTGGCTCACATCGGCCACCTTCAGGGGGCGGCCAACAGCCTGCGCCGCAATGAGAAGGACCTGCTCATCAACCTGGCCAACGAAAAGAAGGCCAAGGAAAGCATCGAGGACTGGAAGGCCGCCGAGGCGAAGGCCCGGGATGCGCTGAACGGCCTCGTCGAGTTGCAACTCAGCCCCGCGATCGGCGAACCAGCGGCGCAGATGCTCAAGCACCTGGAGACCTACGAGGCCGGGTTCGGCAAGGTGTCCGCAGCGGCGCTGCAGGGCGAGTTCGCCACACCGCAGGACGGCAACCAGGCGATGCGCGCCTACAAGACCTCGGTGAACGCGATCGAGGAAGGCGTTGTGGCGCTTGAGAAGCTGCTCAGCGAGCGCCAGGCGGAGCGCCTGGGCCAGCACCGCCGCGATGACAACAGGCTGTACGGCGCATTGGCCGCGGCCACCGTGCTGTTCGCGGCCCTGGTGATGATCTTCGCCCGCATGGTGGCCCGCTCGGTGATCGCACCGATGGCCGAAGCGCAGATGGCGGCGGCCCGCATTGCCCAGCGCGACCTGCGAGGCGAGATCAAGGCGTCGGGCCAGGATGAGGCCGCCAGCCTGCTGAAGGCCATGCGCGACATGCAGCAATCCATCAGCGCGGTGCTGAGTGGCGCAAAGCAGAGCTCCGACTCGATTGCGAACGCCTCGCGCGAAGTGGCGGCGGGCTCGCAGGATTTGTCCCAGCGCACCGAGCGGTCGGCGGCCGACCTTCAGGTGCTGGCCTCGACGATGGACGAGATCACCCAGTCGGTGCAGCAGAACAGCGCCTCGGCCCAAGAGGCGAAGCAGCTATCGGATGAAGCCAGCCAGGTGGCCCACCGCGGCCGCAGCGTGGTCGAGGAAGTGGTGCTGACCATGCAGCAGATCAGCAACTCCAGCGGTCGCATCGCCGACATCATCGCGACGATCGACGGCATCGCCTTTCAAACCAACATCCTGGCGCTGAACGCTGCGGTGGAAGCCGCTCGTGCCGGTGAACAAGGCCGTGGATTTGCCGTCGTCGCCGGCGAAGTGCGCTCGCTGGCACAGCGAAGCGCCGAGGCGGCCAAAGAGATCAAGCAGCTGATCGGCCACTCCAGCGAGCAGGTCGGTCTCGGCGTCGACAAGGTCGAACGCGCCGGCCAGACCATGGGCGAGATCGTGCAGGCGGTGGGCCGCGTTTCCGGCATCGTGGGCGAGATCAGCCACGCCACGCAAGAGCAGAGCGCTGGCATCCGGCAGGTGGCTGAAGCCGTGACCCGGCTCGACGAGACGACACAGCAAAACGCCGCGCTCGTCGAAGAGTCGGCAGCGGCCGCCGCCAGCCTGCGAACCCAGGCCAACGAGCTGGCAACGGCGGTGGCGGTCTTCAAGGTCTGACGCGATCGGCTTCTCAGGGCGAACAAGGCTGAGCCGAAAACAGGATGCGTACCCAAGAACATCGAGGTTCCCCCAAATGACCAGCCTGGCGCTGCTTCGGCGAGCGTTGCTGACACTGCAGCTGGTGCTGGCCGTACCCGCCTGGGCCACGCCAGATCTGCCCACGTTGGAGCAGAAGGTCTTCACCGACCCCGCCGTAGCGTTTGCCGAAGCGACACGGCTGCTCAACGATCCGTCGAACTCGCGCAGCGTGCAGGCTCGGCTCCATCTGGCCGCTGCCGAAGCCGCGATGCAGATCACCCGGCCTGCGGACGCGTCCGACCAGGTGGAGCAGGCGAGAACGGTGGCCACGGACCCGGCCGTCAAGCTGCGGATCGAGCTGGTCGCGGCTTATGCCATGGACTATGCGGGGCAGGTCGACCAAGCCTACGCACTGACCGATAGAGCTGTCACGCGAGCGCGGGAGCTGCAAGAGCCGGCGTTGCTCGGCGAGGCGTACTTGGCGCGTGCGGCGCTTGCTCACAGCAAAGCGCGGTTTGTCGAAGCCCTGCAGGATTGCTACCTGGCCAGCATCACGCTGCCTGCCACCGGGCCACGGTACGTCCGCGCGGATGCCGACATGACCATCGGCCAGATCTACCTGGGCGTGCCCGATACGGCGCAGGCTGTGGTCACCTTCACCAAGGCCGTTGCGGCGTACAGGCAGAACGACTCGGGCTGGAAACTGGCCAACGCGCTGTACCAGTTGGGCATTGCGCATTACCACCGCCGCGACATGCGTGCGGCGCAGGCGGCGCTGCTCGAGTACCGGCGCCTGGCGCAGCGGTATGGCGACGTTCAAGGCGTGGCCTATGCGGACATCGTCCTGCTCAAGATCGAGCTGCTGGAAGGGGCGACGCAGTTGGCGGATTTCAACGCCCGAACGGAGGCGATCGAGAAGGTGCTTCGCGAGGCCTCGCTCGGCTATCTGCAGACGGATGTCTACCTGATCAAGGCCAAGTACGCCAAGGTTCGGGGCCAGATGCCGGAGGCGCTCAGCATGGCGACCAAGGCGCTCGACGTGGCCGTGGCGACGTCTCTGCCCCTCGAGCAGCGCGACGCGTTGGCCCTGCGAGCTGACCTGTTGACGCGCCTGGGACGGCACAGCGAAGCGGCCGAGGACCTGCGCAAGGCCTACGACCTGCTCAAGGAGGCCAACGCATCCTCGGAGATCCGTTCCGAGACCATCAATGCGTTCATCCTGGATTCGCAACGTAAACGAACGGAGATCGATTCGGTTTCGCAAGAGGCCAGCGCAGCACATGAGCGCTTTCTGCTGGCCTGCTATGCCGGTGCGCTGATCTTGCTGCTGTTGTTGTGCCTGTTGTACTTTCTGTTCCGCTCGATCCGCCTTGGCCGGCTGCTGCGGGCGCTTGCCACGACCGACCCGTTGACGAAGTTGTCGAATCGTCGCGCGATTTGCGAGGCGCTGGACCGGGAGGTTCGTCTGGTGACCCGGTACCCGAGGCCGCTGGTCTGCGCGATGGTGGACATCGACCACTTCAAGCGGATCAACGACACCCACGGCCATCCGGCCGGCGACCAGGTCATACGGAAGGTGGCGGAAACCATCTCCAGCAGCCTGCGGAACACCGACTACGTGGGCCGTTATGGCGGGGAAGAGTTTCTGCTGGTCCTGCCGAATACCTCCGGCCCGCAGGCGCAGATCGTTCTTGAACGAGTTCGGGTGGCTGTCGAGAGGATCTGCCTTGAGTGGGGCGCGACGCAGATCCCGTTCACCGCGAGCATCGGCTTCTCGGAAATGCAGAGCTCGCACGGCTCGGCGACCCTCCTGTCGCTGGCCGACCAGGCGCTTTATGTCGCAAAGGCTGGCGGGCGAAACCGCGTGGCCGCTCATGTCTGCGAAGCCGCAGACCTTGTTCGCCCCTCAACATCAACCATTGCTGATTTGGAAACGGACTGTGTTTGATTGGATGGTTTATTCCTGAAAGGTGAATCTCTACAGTTGAGTCCATCGATGAGCCGCAACAACAAGACGACTCACCGAGGCAAGGACAGGACGGCAGCGTGACTCCCCAGCGCTTGACCGCCATGCCCGGAAACGAAAAGTCTCAACCGATTGACCCCTGAAAGGATCACCATCATGTTCGCCAAGCAAGCCCAAATCGCCGTTGCCRCCATCGCCCTGACCATCGCCGGCGGCGCCTTCGCCCAGTCGACCGAGCGCAATGTGTTCGACACGGAAACGAACCTGCGCATGCCCGCCGCCGTGTCGTCCGAAGGCCTGAGCCGCGAAGCCGTGCAAGCCCAGTACATCGCCAAGCGCGACGCCAACAACATCGCCAGCTTCAACCCCGAAGCGGCCTACTTCGCCCAGAACAACAACTCGGCCAACGCGATTGCCGCGCTGTTCACCCGCAAGCCGGCTCAAACGCAAGCCTCGGCCAGCGGCCTGAGCCGCGACGAAGTGCGCGCTGAAGTGATCGCCGCCCGCGCCAATGGCGAGATCAACGTGTTCGACACCGAGACGAACCTGCGCGTCGCGCCGAGCGTCCGCGTGCCGGCCGCCACGACGCTGGCTCAGCGCTAATCACCGGCCGGACCCCGGCCACCAAGCAAAAGGGCAGCTCGACGCTGCCCTTTTGCATTGGCGTGGTTGCGCAGGCCGCTACTGAGGCCTGGTGCAAAGGTCGAGGATCTTCACCGAGCCTTCCAGGCTCAGGGTCGCCGGGTCCTGGGTGACCGGCCAGCGGGCGTCGAAGGCGACGCGGCAGCCGTCGGGCGAGACCTCGATGGCCGACATGATGCGGAACGACTCGTGAGACGGTGCGCTGGCGAACCACACGCGCGAACTCTTGCCGCCACGTGTCAGGTACAGCCCGCCAGCGGCAGCGGACGAGTCTGCGACGAGCACCAGGCTGCCGCCGGCCACTGGCAGCATCAGGGCATCCGTGGACAACCGGCGTTCGGTGAAGTACGCCGCCAGGGCAGGCGGGAAAGGCACACGTTCGACCTGACCGTTCGCCCGCAGCAGCAGTGCGGGGAACAGCTGTTCCCCGCGCTTGTCGGTCCAACGGTGCAGACCGACGTTCAGCAAATGCGCGCCCAGGAAAGGCAGGTGCGTGATGTTCAGACCGATCTTGTCGCTGGTGACGTCGAGCGCGATCTCCCGATCGCCGGCTTTCAGTTGGACTGGCTGCGGTGTGTCGCCGAATGCACGGTGCCAGGTGATGAAGCCTTCACCCGGCTGCAGATAGATGCGCGGCTGGTCGTTGTGGGCGCCCGGGATCGATTCCTTGACATCTTCGGCCAAGGTCTGGCGGCACAGCGAGTCGTTCCAGTTCGGGTGCGCGCGGTCTGGCCAGGACACCAGGCGGTTCGCTGCGCCATCCCACTTGAACCATTGCGTCGTGGGGGCGGGGCCGAATTCGCTGCCGTGAAAGTAGGCGCGTGTATCGCCGACTGCGGCGCTCACGACACCGGCGGGTGGGTTGGTGCAGGTCAATCGGCCCTGCGGGACGATGGTGCGCTGCTGCCGGGTGCGGGGGTCGAAGGCGACCACCTGTTGCGACGT
>NZ_JBFUGE010000356.1:0-6348 GCF_056403075.1 Ideonella sp. P3_A4
GCGTGTGATAGGCGTGGTACGGGAGGGTCTGGGGCTGCAGATTGGTCCATTCGTGGCATAGCGACCGATAGAAGGTCTTTCCTTCGATGATCATAGTGGTGCTGCCATCGCACTCGGATCCACCGCTGTCTTGCTGGGWGGACTTCCATGCCTCCCATCGGACAGCGCCGTAAAGCGTGTTCTGGTAAAAGACTTCGATCTGTTCCGCCGCCGCGACGCTGGAATTGGAGAAGTGATAGGTCTTGATGGAATACAGCGACCGGCCGTTGGAAAAGGGTATCCACTTGGCTGCGTCCCAGACGGTGTAACCACTGTGCGTCGGGCTGCATTGACCGTAGTCGCCGCCGTTGCCGATGAATACGTCGCTGCCGCCCACTCCATTGGAGATCGAGTCAGGCCAGAGAACCCAGTCGCCACCAAGGTCGCCGAATTGGCCGCACCAGATGTACTTCTCGCTCGTCTTTTTCGGATCGCGGGTGCCGTAGATGAAGCTGTAGCCGCGATAGTTGTCCGTGATGTCGTAGCCGTCGCCGACTGCGTAGTTGCGCAACAGGTGTTCGAGGGACCCGGATTGGCGGGTATTGATGAACCGGAGGCGATTCCCGAACATCAACGGCATGCTGTTCGAGACGCTTGATAGCTTGCCGGAGCTGGTTTTCGTGAAACGAATATAAGGCAGATCCTCGCCGATACGCAGCTTGCGGCGATTTTGGGTGCAGAGATAAGGATCATCGGGAATAGGCTCGCCGTCAGCGTCCACGCAAACATACTGACCCAGGAACCTGTTGCTTAGCGTCTCAGTGTAGGTCAGGGGCGTCAGCCCGACATACAGGCCTTCGGTGCCGGGATTAACATACGCGGGCTCGTTGTACCAGGCCGCCGCTATGGACTGGCCGTGAATTGAAACGACCACTGCGCCCATCAGGCAAGAGCGCCAGAATGGCACGATTGATGTGCGATGGGTCCCGCTACTGGAATATGCAGACATGGTCCTCCCGAGAATGAAGTTTTTGAAACCGGCCACTATATCTTGTCGTGCCGAGGCAAACCCTGGTGAACGCCTGTGGCTGCGGCTTGCCGTCACGTTGGGCCGCGTCGTGCAACAGACCCTGGCGAGTGGGCCTGGCCTAATGTTGATGTTCGTGTGTCGGACAACGGGATCGGATCGTGGCGTAGGGCTTCACCGACGCTCGTACTGCCGCGCGCCGAACAGCACTTCGCGGGACTTGTCGTCGGTGATCGAGCGGCGCCTGTCGGCGAGGACCTCGACGCCGCGCATCACCGCCGGGCGCTTGGAGATCTCGTCGAACCAGCCTTTCAGGTGCGGGAAGTCGTTCCAGTCGATGCCCTGGTTTTTCCACGAGCGCAGCCAGGGGAAGATGGCGATGTCGGCGATGCTGTAGTCCTTGCCGCCGATGTAGCGCGAGTTGGYCAGGCGGCCGTTCAGCACCATGTACAGGCGTCTGGCCTCGTTGGTGTAGCGGTCGACTGCATAGGGGATCTTCTCGGGTGCGTAGACGCGGAAGTGATGCGCCTGGCCCAGCATGGGCCCGATGCTGCCCATCTGGAACATCAGCCACTGCAGCACCTCGTACTTGCCGTGGGTGCTGGCCGGCAGCAGCTTGCCGGTCTTGCCGGCCAGATACAGCAGGATCGCGCCCGACTCAAAGAGTGAGATGGGCTTGCCGTCCGGCCCGTCGGGGTCGACGATCGCAGGAATCTTGTTGTTCGGGCTGATCGCGAGAAACTCGGGTTTGAACTGATCGCCGGCGCCGATGTCTACCGGGATGGTCCGATAGGCGAGGCCGCACTCCTCCAGCATGATGTGGACCTTGTGACCATTGGGCGTGGCCCACGAATACACTTCGATCATGACCTCGGCTCCTCGCGTTGGTGTTGCGACTCTAATCCAACCATGCTGAAGTTCATCAAGCAACGGTTGTTTCGAGCCAGCAGTTTCGAGGGCCGCGATGCCCTGCAGGCTTGGGCCGAGTCGGCCGGCTGGACCATGCGCAACACGCGCGACCGCGAGGGCTTCGTCATCGACAGCCGGGCGGGTGTGCTCGACGGCCGGATCGAATGGGGCCCGTCACAGCGCCATTACATGGGCTCGCATGAACTGCGGCTGCGCGGCGAACTGCCCGCATTGAGCGGCGAAGCTCACGCGCTGGTGATGCCCCGCGCGCTGTTGGACACGGTCGAGGGCGAGCTGTTCAACCAGTTCGTGGGCGGCGTGCAAACCCGCATTGACGAAGAGACGCCCGAGGAGATGCGCTGGCTGGCCATGTCGCCCAAGCTGAGCGGTGCCTTGTTGGGCGAGCTGAAAAATCACTACGCGGCAGTCAGCAACCGCCTGCCCTGGTTGGCCCATTGGCTGCATGGCCCGCTGGGTGAGCTCTTGCTGCAGCGCGCGCTCGGCGCAGCCGAGGCTGCGCCGCCGTTTGCACTCATCGTGCAGCGCAACCGGCTGACGCTGCGGGTGGCATTGCCCGAGCCGGACGTGGCCTCGGTGCAGGCCGCGCAAGCCTTGTTCGAACTGGCGCGAGTCCAGGCCGGCGTGACGGCGGACGAACCCGGGGCGGACGAAGAGGGCCCGCCGAGCCAATAGCGGCCCTGGACGTGCCCGTCCCGGCCTCATTCGCCACCCACTGGCGTGGTTACTGGTCTGGCCCGATCAAGGGGCTGCAGATCGAGGGCAGCCATGAGTTGGAGACCACGGCGAACGGGCCTTGGATGCCGCCGGCGGTGTTGATGTTTCCGCAGATCACGCCGGTGACCGCGGCGGTGTTCAGCGTCGCCGCCAATGTGCCGGCGCCCATGTAGGAGCCGCTGATGCCGATCACTGCCTTCAGTGGGCCTTTCCAGGCATTGGCGTTGACATGGAGGTCGGTCGTTCTGATGCCGTAGGTGCCCGCGGAGCCGTAGGCCAGCAGGCCGTAGCGCAGATTGGGGCCGCCCGAGTAGGTGACATCGTTGTATTCGATGTTCAGCCCGACGAGACCGACCGAGTAGATGACGTCGCCCGTTGTTTCCTGCCGCAGCACGTTGTTGGTGATGGTGGCATGGTCCGGCGTGCCGGAGTTGTGGGGAACCAGACGGATCACCGGCCCGTCGCCGGCGGTCGCGGCGCGCCGGATGAAGTTGTCGTGAATCTGGTTGAACGGGCTGGCCTTCGAGATCTCGACCACGCCTGTTCCGGCGCTGCCTGTGGTTCGCGTGATCTCGTTGTGGTCAAACTCGCACCGAGTGCAGCTGTAGGCGTAGATGCCTCTGCCCGCGAACACGTTCTCGGTCACCCGCACATTGGTGGCCAGCTGCAGCTGAAGCGCAAAGTCGCCCTGCGGCGATTGGCCCAGTGAGAAGGTGTTGTGAGCGATCAGCCAATCGATGTTCTCGCCCGAGCCTTCGCCGTCGACGTCCTGATCGCCGGTGTCATGGAACTGGTTGTTCGTGATCTGCAGGCCACGCGCGCCGGAATGGATGGCCACGCCGCTGCGATCGCACTGCAGGAAGTCGTTGTCGTGGATCCTGGCGTTGGTGATCAGACTTGCGGCGTAGCCGACCAGCTGGATGCAGTCGCCACCCGGTTCACCGCGTTGGGGATGGTTGTAGCTCATGTGGAAGACCTCGGCGTCCGCAGCCGGGCCGAGGATCTTGCTGGCATGCGTCTGCTCGCCTGTCATCGAGAGGCTGGCAGTGTCCATGGACAGATCGTGCAACGCCGGCCCTGCGCCGGTCATGCGCACGCCCTCCCAATCCTGGCCGCCGGCCGAGCCTTTGAAGCGCAGCAGCGAAGCAGGGCCGTCTCCATACAGGTGGGCGCCATTCAGGGTCAGCATCGCGTAGATGCGTCTGGCCGGCGGCACGAACGAGGGCGTCTCGATGTCGTACACCCCCGCCGGCAGGTAGGCACAGCCTTGTTGGTCCAGCGCTTGCTGGATAGCGGCGCGGTCGTCCAGCCCGTCGTTGGGTATCGCCGAGGGAACGGAGCACGTCGAGGCCCTTGCTACGGGCGTGCTGAGGCACAAGACTGCACAGACGGCTGCCGACAAGGTCGCAGACAGCAGGGTGGAAAGAGGCTTCATGCAGGATCCTTTGTTCCGGACGACGGCGGTGGTCGGGAAAAAGGTGTCGTCCTGTCTGTCAATCGAAATCGGACGACGAAACCTGCCAATGAGGGGCGGACAGGCAGGCGCTCAGCGCCCGCTGCCCGTTCATGCCCGCGCCGAAGAGGCGCGACGGCTCAGGCCGCGGGGCGCTTGCCCAGCTCGATCTTGGCGATCGCGTTGCGGTGCACTTCGTCCGGGCCGTCGGCGAAGCGCAGCGTGCGGGCACCGGCGTAGAAGTTGGCCAGCGGGAAGTCTTGGCAAACGCCGGCTCCGCCGTGCACCTGCATCGCCCAGTCGATCACCTGGCAGGCCATGTTCGGAGCCACGACCTTGATCATCGCGATCTCGGCTTGCGCGCTCTTGTTGCCGGCCACGTCCATCATCCAGGCGGCCTTCAACGTCAGCAGCCGAGCCTGTTCGATCATGCAGCGTGCGTCGGCGATGCGTTCCAGCGTCACGCCCTGTTGGGCGACGGTCTTGCCGAAGGCGGTGCGCTTGAGCGCGCGGTCGCACATCAGCTCCAGCGAACGCTCGGCCAGGCCGATCAAACGCATGCAGTGGTGGATGCGGCCCGGGCCGAGGCGGCCTTGCGCGATCTCGAAGCCGCGGCCTTCGCCCAGCAGCATGTTGCTGGCCGGCACGCGCACGTTGGTGAATTCGATTTCCATGTGGCCGTGCGGCGCATCGTCGTAGCCCATCACCGTCAGCGGGCGCAGAACCTTGACGCCGGGGGCGTCCATCGGCACCAGGATCATCGACTGCTGCGAGTGGCGGGCCGCAGTCGGGTCCGTCTTGCCCATGAAGATCATGATCTTGCAGCGCGGGTCGCCGGCGCCGCTGGTCCACCACTTGCGGCCGTTGATGACGTAGTCGTCACCATCGCGCTCGATGCGGGCTTCGATGTTGGTCGCGTCGGACGAAGCGACCGCCGGTTCGGTCATCGCAAAGGCGCTGCGGATCTCGCCGCGCAGCAGCGGCTCGAGCCATTGCTTCTTGTGCTCGGCGCTGCCGTAGCGCACCAGCACTTCCATGTTGCCGGTGTCAGGTGCTGAGCAGTTGAACACCTCGCTGGCCCAGGGCACGCGGCCCATGATCTCGGCCAAGGGTGCGTATTCCTGGTTCGTCAGGCCGGCGCCCAGCGTGCTGTCGGGCAGGAACAGGTTCCACAGCTTGACGGCGCGGGCCTTGGGCTTGAGCTCTTCGATCACCGGCAGCGGCGACCAGCGCTTGCCGGCCTGGGTGTTGGCTTCGAGCTCGGCCCAGTAGCGGGCTTCGTTCGGGTAGACATGCTCGTCCATGAAGGCCGAGACGGCGGCGCGCAATTCCTGCGTCTTGGGTGAGTAGCCGAAGTCCATGGCGGGTCCTTGTGGGTTGCGAGATCGTGAGGTGAGGGTGGTCTCGGCGGGCCGAGACCGGGTGTCGTTGTCAGGCCGATTCAGCGAACTGCCATGCCAGTTGGGCGAGAAGGGGCGCGGCATCGCCTGTCGCGCGCGCCTGGCTGCTGGCGGCCGTGCCGTCGACCACGCGCTTGGCAATGCCTTGCGCGATCGCCGACAGGCGGAACAGGTTGTAGGCGAGGTAGAAGTTCCAATCGGCCATCACCGCGTCGACGTCGGCGCGGCTGGTGCGCTCGCAGTAGCGGCGCACGTAGTCGCGCTCGCTCGGGATGCCGAGTGCAGCATGGTCCAACCCCGCAATGCCGCGGAACACGCCGGCCGGGATGTGCCAGCTCATGCAGTGGTAGCTGAAGTCGGCCAACGGGTGGCCGATGGTCGACAGCTCCCAATCGAGCACCGCGGTGATGCGCGGCTGAACGCTGTCGAAGATCAGGTTGTCGAGGCGGTAGTCGCCATGCACGATGCTGATTTGCGACTCGTCGCGCGCGCTGGCTGGGATGTGCGCCGGCAGCCAGTCGAGCAGCTTGTCCATCGCCGGGTTCGGGCCGGTGACAGAAGCCAGGTATTGCTTGCTCCAGCGGCCGATCTGGCGCTCGAAGTAGTTGCCGGGCTTGCCGTAGTCGGCCAGGCCCACGGTGGGCACGTCGACGGTGTGCAGCGCGGCGATCACGCGGTTCATCTCGTCGTAGATCGCGCCGCGCTCTTCAGGCGTGCAATCGGGCAAAGCCTGGTTCCACATCACCCGGCCGCCGACGAACTCCATCACGTAGAAGGCGCGGCCGATGATGGCCTCGTCTTCGCACAGCACGTGCATCTGCGCGACCGGCACGTCGGTATCGTGC
>NZ_JBFUGE010000357.1:0-6345 GCF_056403075.1 Ideonella sp. P3_A4
TGATGGTGATGGCCGAGCGCTACGGCCTGCCGAAGAAGTGGATCGGTTTCATCTTCCTGGCCGCACCGGTGGTCGTTTACGCGGTGATCGGCATCGTCAGCCGAACCACCGAAGCGGCCGAGTACTACGTGGCCGGCCGCCGCGTGCCGGCGATGTACAACGGCATGGCCACCGGGGCGGACTGGATGAGCGCGGCCTCGTTCCTGGGCATGGCCGGAACGCTGTACCTCGGTGGTTATGACGGCCTGGCCTTCGTCATGGGCTGGACTGGCGGCTACGTGCTGGTCGCGCTGCTGCTGGCGCCGTACCTGCGCAAGTTCGGCCAGTACACGATCCCGGACTTCCTCGGCGCGCGCTACGAGGGCAACCTGGCGCGGCAGATCGGCGTCGGCGCGACGGTGCTGGTCTCGTTCATCTATGTGGTCGCGCAGATCTACGGCGTCGGACTGATCACCACGCGCTTGACCGGCATCGCGTCGTTCGAGGTCGGTGTGTTCCTGGGCCTGGGCGGCATCCTGGTCTGTTCGTTCCTGGGCGGCATGCGGGCGGTGACCTGGACCCAGGTCGCGCAGTACATCGTGCTGATCGTCGCCTACCTGGTACCGGTGGTGTGGCTCAGCGTCAAGCAGACGGGCGTGCCGGTGCCGCAGGCCGTCTACGGCCAGCAGTTGCAGCAGGTGAGCCAGGCCGAAGAACGGCTGAAGGCCGACCCGAAAGAGCAGCAGGTGATCACCACCTTCCGCCAACGGGCAGACGAGCTGGGCAGCAGACTGCAGGATGTGCCGAAGGCCGTCGCTGCCGAGCGCGCAGCGATGGAGCGGCTGCTCGAATCGCTGAAGGCGGTGAACGCGCCGCAGCGCCAGATCCAGGCCGCCGAGCGCGCGGTGACTGCGCTTTCGCGCGACCCCACCGCCACCGCCGAAGCCTGGGCCCGCGAACGCGCCGAGCTGGAAGATCGCGCCCGCCCGCTGGGCGGCATGCCGAACCACGCGCAGCCCTATGCGGGCGACCCGAATGGCGACGCCGCGGCGCGTCGCGCCTACGAAGACTCGCGCAACAACTTCCTGGCGCTGGTGGTCTGCCTGATGATGGGCACCGCTGCATTGCCGCACGTGCTGACGCGCTACTACACGACGCCGTCGGTGCGTGAGTCGCGTGAATCGGTGGTCTGGTCGCTGCTGTTCATCGGCCTGCTGTACGTGACCGCACCCGCGTTGGCCGTGCTGGTCAAGTTTGAGGTCTTCACCTCGCTGGTCGGCACACCGTTCGACCAGCTGCCGGCCTGGATCGCCAACTGGGCCAAGGTCGACCCGTCGCTGGTCTCGGTGGTCGACGTCAACCGCGACGGCATCCTGCAGCTGGCCGAGATGAAGATCGGTGGCGACATCATCGTGCTGGCCACGCCCGAGATCGCCGGCCTGCCGTATGTGGTGTCCGGCTTGGTCGCTTCGGGTGGCTTGGCTGCGGCGTTGTCGACCGCCGATGGCTTGTTGCTGACCATCGCCAATGCGCTGTCGCACGACTTCTACGGCCGCATGATCGACCCCGACGCACCGACCGCGCGGCGCGTGATGATCTCGAAGGTGCTGCTGCTGGTGGTGGCCTTGGCGGCGGCGTTCGTCGCGGCGCGGCGGCCGGCCGACATCCTGCTGCTGGTGACCGCGGCGTTCTCGCTCGCGGCGTCAGCCTTCTTCCCGGCGCTGGTGCTGGGCATCTTCTGGAAGCGTGCCAACCGCTGGGGCGCCGGGGCCGGCATGCTGGCCGGGCTGGGCGTCTGCAGCTGGTACCTGGCGATCACGCAGCCGTGGCTGCGCGAGCTGCTGCACCTGCGCGGGCCGGCCACACTCTGGTGGGGCATCCAGCCCGTCTCTGCCGGCATCTTTGGCGTGCCGGTGGGGCTGGTGGTGATGGTGGTGGTGAGCCTGCTGACACCGAGGCCACCGCCTGCTGTCGAGGCGTTTGTCGACGGCCTGCGTTACCCGCGACAACTCAAGCCCTAAGGTGACGCTGAATAAGCCCACGCGGCCCGCGTGGGACTTGTTCAGCTTGCCTTCTAAGGCGCTGGCGTGTCGAGAAAGGCCTGCAGCCGCTTGGCCAGGGCCTCGGGCTGGTCGTGGTGCAGCATGTGGCCGCAGTTGGTCAGCAAAGTCTGCTCGACCTTCGGCACCGCGGCCAGCCGAGCTTCGAAATCTGCGCGCGGATAGCGGTTGCCCCACCACTTGGTCACGTCGGTCTCATTGCCTTCGACCCACAGCACCGGCGCGGTGATCAGCTTCCAGGTCTCGACGATCTCTTCCTTGCGGTAGAGGATCGGGTTGGCGCGCTTGTGCGCCGGGTCGCCCAGGATGTGCCAGCGGCCGTCGGCGCGCTCTTCGGCCCAATGTGCGGCCAGCCACGCGGCGTGCGCGGCGTCCAGCCGCGGGTTGTTCTTCATCAGGCGTTCCGCCACTGCACCGACGCTGCCGTAGTCGCGCAGCGAGACCTCGGTGCGCAGTTCGTCCAGCCATTGGCGCAGGCGTTTGGGCCCGTGGTGCGGCTTGGTCTCGGGCAGGCCGAAGCCTTCGAGGTTGACCAGCCGGCGGATGCGCTCGGGCCGCACGCCGGCGTAACTCATCACCACGTTGCCGCCCATGCTGTGGCCCAGCAGGTCGACCGGCGCGTCGCCGTTCAGGCCCAGGTCGGCGTGGTGCAGCAGCGCGTCGAGGTCGCCCACATAGTCGCCAAACCAGTAGGTGTCGGTCGGTGGCACGCGGGTCAAGCCGAAACCACGCCAGTCGGCCGCGAGGATGTAGCGCGATTCGCCTTCGAGTGCGGCCAGCGCGTCGACGACGAACTGGAACGAGGCGCCGACGTCCATCCACCCGTGCACCATGAACAGCGCCGGCTTTTCGGGTGTGACCAGCGACGGGTCGCCCCAACTGATCACGTGGTAGTCCAGCCCGCGCACCGGCACGTAGCGATCGGAGCCAGGGCGGCGGGGGGTGTAGGCGGTCGTGGTGGGTGAATCCATGCAGCGGAATGTAGGGGCTGCGCCGAAATCCTGCTGCCGCGGGGGTGACAGAATCGTTCGCATGACCTCTACAGCCTTCACCCTGCGCGCCGCTGAGCCGCGCGACGTCCCGGCCATCGTCGGCCTGATCGGCGAATTGGCCGAGTTCGAAAAACTGACCCACCTGATGCAGGCCACGCCCGAGACGCTGGCGCCGCACCTGTTTGGCCCGAAGCCGGTGGCTGAGAGCTGGGTCGCCGAATTGCCCGGCGGCGAGATCGTCGCCTTCGCGCTGTGCTTCACCAACTTCTCGACCTTCCTCGCCAAGCCGGGCCTGTACCTCGAAGACCTGTACGTGAAGCCGGTCCACCGCAGCCTCGGCATCGGCAAGGCCATGCTGACGCACCTGGCCGGCATCGCCAACGAGCGTGGCTGCGGCCGCTTCGAATGGAGCGTGCTCGACTGGAACGAGAACGCGATCCGCTTCTACGAGAAGATGGGCGCGACGGTGATGCCGGATTGGCGCATCTGCCGGGTCACCGGCGACGCATTGGCCAAGTTTGGGCAGATCTGATCATCGCAGCGCCGCCTCCCACTGAAACGCGCCGTCAGCCAGGCGTGGCACGCAGCTGCTGCTGTTGAGCTGCGAAGCCAGCCGCACGTCGTCGGCGTAGCCGCGTTCGATCAGCTCGCGGCCTGAGGCGCAGGCGGTCAGCTTGTCGTGCAGGTGGTCGCGAGCGGCCAGGAAGACGGCTTCGGCGGCCAGCGCTTCGGGCGACTTGCTGCCGGGCAGCGCGTTCACGATCGCGCCGGCGCCGATCATGTCTTCCAGGGCGACGCGCAGGCTGCCATCGGGCCACTGTTCGCCGGCCGCGATGATGGTGACCGGGCCGTCGCTGCCGCGCATCACCGAGCTGGCCGCCGCGCTGGCATTGCGCAGGCAGCCGGCGATCACAATCGGCGCGTGGCAGGCGCGGGCCAGCGTGCTGCCGTTCGGCGAAGGCAGCACCAGCCGGGTGCCGGGCTCAACGGCTTGCAGCGAGCCAGGTGACAGCGACAAGCCGCCTTGCTCGCGTGGGCCCGCCAGCAGTGCGCGGTGCTGGGCGGCATACGCCGCGGCCGAGGCGTCCTTGTGCGGGTAGGGCAGCACCGCGGCCCCGCGAGCGCAGGCAATATCGACACAGGTCGAGAACGACAACACATCGACCAGCACCACGGCCGGGCACAGCGCGGCCACGTTGCGCAGGCCGGGCATGCCCCAGTCGACCCGCACGTCGAAGCCTTGCTGGGCGGCGTAGATCGTCTGGGTAGGTGCGTTCACTCAGTGTCCTTCCGCAGGCCAGGCGCGTGTAGCGTCGCCGTTCATCAAGTGGCGTGCGCGGAGCCGGCTTTGCCGGTCCGCTGCGCGAGCCCCCTCGGGGGGCAGCCCGCCGGAGCGGGCGTGGGGGCTCACAATTTCCCTAAGCGTTCCTTGGCGTCCTCGAGGTTTTTGGGGTGGCCACGGCCGGCGCTGACGAACTTCTGCAGCAGCGCCTTGGCCTTTGCGAGGTCGCCCAGCTGCAGCCAGGCCAGCGCCTCGCGGTAGTCGATCGGCAGCGTGGCGTTGCCGCGCAGTGTGCGGGCCTGGGTGTAGAAGCGCAGCGCCTCTTGCGGCGCGCCGCTCTCGGTCTTGACGCGGCCCAGGCCGTAGACGGCGAAGGCGCGGCTGGGGTCGGCTTGAGCCAGTCGCTCGAACAGCGCCTGGGCCTGGGTCGGTTGCTTGTTGCTCAGCCTTTGCACGGCGATCTGGCCCAGGTTGGCATAGACGGATGAGCGCAGTGCGTTGTCATTGCCGGGCTGCACGGCCCACAGCAGCTTTTCGGCCTCGTCGAACTTGTCTTCGCTGATGGCGACCATCGCGCGCAGGCAGCGCGCCTGCTCGGGCTGCTTGGCTTCGGTGCTGCGCGCCAACTCACGAGCCTTGTCCGCGCCGCCGCCGGCAATGCTGGGCGCGGCCATGTAGAACTGCATCAGGGCGACGCGGTTGTTGAACGCTTCAGGTTGCAGCGCGACGGCCTTTTCGAACGATTCGCGGATGCGGCCTGCCAGGCTCATCGCCTTGAACATGCCGGCGCGCAGCGCCTGTGCGCCGAGCAGCGTGCCGAGCACGTAGTGGCATTCGCCCGCCTCGGGGTGGCGGGCGATGCAGTCTTCGGCCACCGGCACGGCCGCATCCACCTGCGCCGGCTGCGCGTCGGCCAGCAGCGAAAAACCCAGCGCCAGCGTGGCCTGCGGGTCGCCCGGCTCGGCCTTCAGGCGCTGGCGGGCCTGGGCTTCCAGCTCGGCGTGGCGGTCGTTTTCGAGCAGGTTTTCCCAGGCCGGGTCGCGCAGGCTCTGGGCCGTGGCAGGCATCAGCGGCAAGGCGCAGAGCAGGGCGAAGGTCAGGGTGCGCAGCGGCGCGAAGCGTGGGTACATGGCGGGATGACGTTTGAAGTGAAGCAGGGTGAAGCTGCAGATTTGCAGGGTCCGCCCGGTGGGCCGGCGCTTCGGCTGGCCGTACGCTTGGGAGGATGAACGATGAGCTTTCGGTTTCGGTTGACCGTGCGAATCCCGATGGCGCGAGCGACGCAGATCGCTACGCGCATTGGCATGGCAGCTTTCGCTGGCGCGTGCCGGCGCGTTTCAACATTGCCGAAGCTTGCTGCGCGCGCTGGGCGCGCGAGCAACCGCAGGCGGTGGCGATCCGCGCCGAGCGCGAAGACGGGCGCGTGACACTGCACCGTTATGCCGAGCTGCAGGCGGCCGCGAACCGGTTGTCGAACGCACTGCGGCGCCTGGGAGTAAGGCCGGGCGACCGGGTGGCGGTGGTGATGCCGCAGCGCGTGGAGACTGCGGTCTCGCACATGGCCGTTTACCAGCTCGGCGCGGTCGCGATGCCCTTGTCGATGCTGTTCGGGCCGGATGCGCTGGAGTACCGCCTGAACGACAGCGAAGCGCGGGTCGCGATCGTCGACGAATCGGCGATGGCGAATCTGCTGGCGGTGCGGGCGCAGTGCCAGCACTTGAAGACCGTGCTGGCGGTGGGCGAGGCTGCCGGCCAGGGCGACGTGGACTGGACCGCCGCACTGGCGCGCGAGGCGGCCACCTTCACGGCGCGCAAAACCAAGGCCGACGATCCCGCGGTGCTGATCTACACCAGCGGCACCACCGGCCCGCCCAAGGGCGCGCTGATCCCGCACCGCGCGCTGATCGGCAACCTGAGCGGCTTCGTCTGCAGCCAGAACTGGTTGCGGGGCGGTGGGAAGCCGCCAAGACGAAGGCTCGGCCTCGGTGGCGCCCCGGCCGATGCAGTGTTCTGGAGCCCGGCCGATTGGGCC
>NZ_JBFUGE010000358.1:0-6282 GCF_056403075.1 Ideonella sp. P3_A4
CCCGATGGCACGCTCGGCTTCGGCGAACTAGATCGCGCCGCCAATCGCGTCGCGCGAGCCTTGCGCGCCCGCGGTGTCTCGCGGGGCGGCGACGTTGCGGTGATGATGCCGCGMGGTGCCGAACTGGTGATGGCGCTGCTCGGGGTGCTGAAAGTGGGCGCCGCCTATGTGCCACTGGAATCCGGCCTGCCGCCTGCGCGGGCGGCCCGCATCCTGGACACGCTGCAGGTGCGGCTGCTCGTCACCGCGACGGCCGGCCTGGATGCAGCGCGATCGGTGCAGGCCGCGGCACCGTCGCTGGACACGCTGCTGGCCATCGAGGACTGCTCCGCCTATGACTGTGCGCCGCTGGCGACGCTGGCTGAACCAAGCGATGTGGCCTACACCATCTTCACGTCCGGTTCGACCGGCGTGCCCAAGGGTGTGCGGGTGCAGCACGCGCCGGCGGTGAACCTCTGCGACTGGGTCAACCGCAGCTTCGGCGTCGGCCCCGGCGACCGGCTGTTCTTCGTGACCTCGCCGTCGTTCGATCTCTCGGTCTACGACATCTTCGGTGCCCTGGGCGCAGGTGCCGGCGTGCGCGTAGCCACCGACGCCGAGTTGCGCGACCCCGAGCGGCTGTACCGGGTGCTGAAGGACGAAGGCATCACGTTCTGGGACTCTGCGCCGGCCACGTTGCAGCAGCTCGAKCCGCTCTTCGAGGTGCCCGGCGCGCCGCTGCCGGCACTGCGCCTGGTGTTCCTCAGCGGTGACTGGATCCCGGTGCAGCTGCCCGATGCCGTGCGGCGCGCGTTCCCGCGCGCCGAGGTGGTCTCGCTGGGAGGCGCGACGGAGGCCGCCATCTGGTCGAACGTCTTTCGCATCGGCCACGTCGAGCCCGGCTGGGCGAGCATCCCGTACGGCCGGCCGATCCGCAATGCACGCTACTACGTGCTCGACGCCCGGCTGCAGCCGCAGCCGGTGGGCGTGGCTGGCGACCTCTACATCGGTGGCGACTGTCTGGCCCTGGGCTACGCGGCGGCGCCGGCGTTGACGGCGGACCGCTTCACCCCTGACCCCTTCGGCACGCGGCCCGGCGCGCGTATGTACCGCACCGGCGACTTGGCGCGCATGCAGGCCGATGGCACGATGATCTTCCTGGGCCGCAGTGACTTCCAGGTCAAGGTGCGCGGCTTCCGTGTCGAGACTGGCGAGATCGAGGCGGTGCTGTGCCAGCACCCCGCCATCGCGGCGGCGGCCGTCGTCACGCGGGTCGAGATTCCGGGCAGCCTGGTGGCCTACGTCGTCGCCAGCACGCCGATCGAAGCCGCGGCCCTGCGCGCCCATGCCGCCGCGCAATTGCCGGACTACATGCTTCCGGCGGCCTTCGTGGCCGTCGATGCGCTGCCGATGAATGCCAACGGCAAGCTCGACCGCCAGGCCCTGCCGGCGCCGCTGCCGATCGCGTCGGCGCTGGAACGCATCGCGCCATGCGACGCGCTGGAAGCCCAGGTTCACCGCACCTGGGCGGCCGTGCTGGGCCACGGCGAGTTCGGCGTCACCGACAACTTCTTCGAGATCGGCGGCCATTCGCTGGGTGCGTTCCAGGTGGTCTCGCGCCTGCGCGCAGCGCATGGCGTCGATCTGCCGCTGCGCGAACTGTTCCTGTCGCCAACGGTGCGCACGCTGTCGGCGTGCCTGCGCGCCGCAGAGGCCCTGGCTGCAACGGCGTGTGCGCTGCCGGCGGCGACGACCACACCGGTCTTCGATCTCGCCGACCTGCTCGACGACATCGCAACCGACACTTCGAGGATCCCGACAGCATGATCGACCTCATCGAACGCCTGCAGCAGCTGACCCCGGCGCAGCAGGCCCAGCTGGCCCAGCGGCTGCAGACTGACGGTGGGCGCTACGGCGTTGCTCCACTGTCGTTCACCCAGCAGCGCATGTGGCTGCTGGACCAGTTCGACCCCGGCAGTCCGGCCTACCACGTCTGCGGCGTCCTGGAGCTGGACGGCACACTCGATGTCGCGGCGCTCGAAGCGGCGCTCGGGGCGCTGGTGGATCGGCATGCCGCGTTGCGCACCGCCTACCTGATGCTCGAAGGCCAGGTCCTTCAGAGCGTGCGGCAAAACGTGGCCATCACGCTGGAGCATTTCGACCTGTCGGCGCTGCCGGAACTCGAACGCCGCGGCGCGGCGCTGCAGCGGGCCCGCGAGCGAGCCGACGCATCGTTCGACCTGACGCGGCCGCCGATGATGCGTGCCACGCTGCTGCGGCTAACGCCGAAATCGCACTGGCTGGTGCTGACCATCCACCACATCGCTTGCGACATGGTCTCCATGGGCATCATCCAGCACGACCTGATGGCCCTGTATGACAGCTGGCGCCGGGGCGGAACCGCCATGGTCCTGCCCGAGGCGGCCTACCAGTACACGGACTTCTGCCGGTGGCAACGCGCGGCCGTCGATGGGCCCGACATTGCGGCACAGGGCGACCACTGGCGGCAACGCCTGGCGGGCATGCCGGCGCGGCTGCACCTGCCGGTGGACCGCACGCCGCCCGCGCGCCCCAGCCTGCGCGGCCTGGCTGCGCCGTACCGGCTCGACAGTGCCCGCAACCGGGCGCTGCGCGAGTTGGCGCAGCGTCGGCGCGCCACGCCCTTCATGGCCATGCTGGCCGCCTATGCCGCCTGGCTGGGGCGACATTCCGGCCAGCGCGACGTGATCATCGGCTCGCCCATCAGCAACCGCTCGCGGCCCGAATGGGCGCAGGTCGTCGGCTACTTCCTCAACACGCTGCTGCTGCGCATCGACCTGGGCGGCCGGCCTACGTTCGAGCAGCTGATCGACCGTGTTCGCGAAGTGTGCCTGGACGCCTACGCCCATGCCGACCTGCCCTTCGAACGCCTGGTCGACCTGTTGCAGCCGGGCCGGGAGATGTCCCGTCGGCCGCTGTTCCAGGCCCTGTTCGTCCACCAGCACCGACCACCGCCAGAGGTGGTTGCGGCCGGACTGGTGTGGCGCCACGTCGACCTGCCGATCCACACCATGGTGGCCGACATCGGCTTGTGGAGTGTCGATGCGCCAGGCGAGCTCGATGGCTTCATGGCCTGCGACGCCGACCTTTTCGACGCGACCACGACCAGTCGATTCGCGGCGCGTCTGCAGACCCTGCTGGGGGAACTGGTCGCGCACCCGCAGCGGCCGCTGGACCGCACGCCCTGGTTCGACGACTCGGAGCGACGCGCGATCGTCGCCGCCAGCAGCGGCCCCCACGCGCAGCCGTGCGACCTCTGCCTGCACGAGCTGATCGCCGAGCAGGCGATTCGCACGTCGCAGGCACCGGCGCTGTCCTTCGACGGCGGACAGTTGTCCTACCGCGACCTCGACCATCGCGCCAACGCGCTGGCCCACAGGCTGCATCGCGCCGGGGTCGGATCCGAGTCGCGGGTGGCGGTGATGGTCGAAAGGTCCCCCGAACTGGTCCTCGGCCTGTTGGCTGTCCTGAAGGCTGGTGGCGCCTACGTGCCGCTGGACCCGGACTACCCGCCGCAGAGGCTGGCCTACATGCTGAAGGACTGCGGTGCGCAAGTGCTGCTGGCCACGCGGAATACTGTCGCGTCGCTGGGCGCGGCCGGCGAGGGGCTGACGACCCTGCTGCTCGACGAACTCGCCGCTGAGCAGGCCGCACTTCCACCACCCAGCGGCGTGCGGCCGGACCACCTGGCCTACGTGATCTACACGTCGGGGTCCACCGGCCGGCCGAAGGGGGCGATGAACAGCCACCGCGGCGTCGTCAACCGCCTGCGCTGGATGCAGCAGACCTATCCCCTCGACGCCACGGACAGCGTGCTGCAGAAGACGCCAAGCAGCTTCGACGTTTCGGTATGGGAGTTCTTCTGGCCCCTGCTGACGGGGGCAACGCTGGTGCTGGCGCGCCCCGGCGGCCACCGGGACCCGGCCTACCTGGTCGAGCTGATCCGCAGCGCTGGCATCACGACCCTGCACTTCGTGCCCTCGATGTTCCGCGCCTTCGTCGATCAGCCGGACATCGGCGCGCTGGTCAGCCTGCGCCGCGTCTTCTGCAGCGGCGAGGCGCTGACACCGGACCTGGTGCAGCGCTTCGCTGCCGCGTCTTCGGCCGAACTGCACAACCTGTACGGCCCGACCGAGGCAGCGATCGACGTGACGCACTGGCCATGCAGCCGCAAGGACCGCACCGTTGTGCCGATCGGGTACCCGGTCGCCAACACACAGATCCACATCCTCGACGAGCGGCTCGAGCCGGTGCCTCTCGGCGTGCCGGGCGAGCTGTGCATCGGTGGTGCGCAGGTCGGCCGAGGCTACCTGGGCCGGCCCGGGCTGACCGCCGAGCGGTTCGTGCCCGACCCCTTTGCCGGTGGTGGTGCGCGCCTGTACAGAACCGGCGACCGCGCCCGCCGGCGCGCCGACGGCGCGATCGAGTACCTGGGCCGCGAGGACGACCAGGTGAAGGTGCGCGGGTGGCGCATCGAACTGGGCGAGATCGAAGCTGCGCTGAACGCCCACCCCCAGGTGGCCGCGGCCACGGTGCTGGCACGGCCGGGTCCTTCGGGCGAGCCGATGCTGCTGGGTTACGTTGAACGCCGCAGCGGCCTGGAGAGCGCCGTCGACGACGTCCAGCACATCGGCGATTGGGCCGCGGTGTACGACCGGTCGTACGGCGGTGCGGCCACCGTCGACCCGACCTTCGACACGCGCGGCTGGAACAGCAGCTATGACGGTCAGCCGGTCCCGGCGCCGCAGATGCGTGCCTACGTCGAGTCTCGCGTTTCCGCCGTACTCGCACTGAAGCCGCGTCGGGTGCTCGAAATCGGTTGCGGCACGGGCCTGATCGTCCAGCGGCTGGCCCCGCACTGCGAACGCTACGTGGCGACCGACATCTCGCAAGTGGCGCTGGCCCGCGTGGCGGCGCTGGCGGCAGCGGACCCGGCGCTCGCCCATGTCGAACTGCTGGCGCGCGATGCGCTCGACCTGACCGGCTGGGAGGACGCTGCCTTCGACACCGTGGTGGTGAACTCCGTCAGCCAGCACTTCCCCAGCACGGCCTACATCGAAAGGCTGCTGGATGCCCTGCAGCGCGTCGTCGCAGCCGGCGGCTGCATCTTCATCGGCGACGTGCGGCGGCTGGACATGCAGCGGCTGCTGCACGTGTCGGTCCAGGCGCACCGGGGAGGAACGGACTGCGGGAGCCTCGCCTTGCGGCAGCGTGTCGAGGCGGCCATCGCGCGCGAGCAGGACCTGGTCCTGTCACTGGACCTGTTCGGTCGCTGGGCCGGACGCGACAACCGCCGCCACGCCGTCTTCGAACTCGAGCGCGGAGCCTTCGACAATGAGTTCACACGATTCCGGTGCGATGCGCTGCTGTTCCTGGACCGGGCGCCGGTCGAGGGCGGTCCAAGCGTCGCTTGGGCTGACTTGCCCGACCTCGACGCGGTCGCGCAGCGACTCACCGTGGCCGGCGGACTGCTGCAGGTCGTGGACATCCCGAACTCCCGCCTGAGCAGCGTCTTCGCACTGGAGCGCTGGCTGGACGGACAGACCGACACCGTTGCCGATGTGCCCGGCGGCGTGCACCCCGATGATCTGCACCGCCTGGCCGCCGGCGCCGGCTGCAGCCTGTCGCTGCGCCCTGCCCGCTCGGGCCTCACCGAGTGCATGGATGCCCAGTTCCGACCGGCCAACGCGGCCCCCGTCGCCGTTGCCGCGCTGGCACCGCCAGTGCTGGGGGCATGCGGCGCGCCGCTCTCGAACGAAGGCTGGCGCTGCAGCGACGAGACGGCGCTGTCGAACATGCTGGCCGAGTACCTGCGCCAGCACCTGCCGGCCCACATGGTGCCCGAGCGCTTCATCATGGTCGAACGCATGCCGCTGTCGCCCAGCGGCAAGGTCGACCGCCAGCGGCTGCCCGAGCCGCTGGCGCCGACGGGCGCCGCCACCACCGCAGTCGCGCCGCGCGACGAGACCGAGCGTCGCCTGCTGGCCATCTGGGAGGCATTGCTCGGCGTGCGCGGCTTCGGCGTGCGCGACAGCTTCTTCGCCTTGGGAGGCCAGTCCATCCTGGCGGCGCGCCTGATGGCTCGCATCCAGAACGAGTTCCAGCGCAGCCTGCCGCTGGCCACCTTGTTCGAAGGCCCGACGATCGAACACCTCGCGCAAAGGTTGGCGCTGTCAGACACCGCACCGGCAAGTGCGCTCGTGACGATCCGCGCCAGTGCGCCGCGTTCGCCCACGACGGTGCAGCCACGGCCCTTCTTCTGCG
>NZ_JBFUGE010000359.1:0-6247 GCF_056403075.1 Ideonella sp. P3_A4
CCTTTGGGGGCCGGTCRGTCGCCGTCGGACGCGTAGTCAGCCAGGTCGATCTCTTCGATGTCGGACATCTCGGCTTCGCTGTCATCGTCCGCCCGTTGCAAATCAGCCGGGACGTTGAACTTGTAGGCGTCGCGATCCGCGGCAATCTGCATCTTCACGTAGGTCGGTGTGTCCCCGTGGCCCTTGTAGTAGCCCAGGGCCTTGCTGGGCGTCTGGCGGGCGACATGCTTGCGGTAATAGGCCTCGTTGACCTCTTTGACTTTCGACACGAACGGCACCTGGGCCGGCGCGATGCCGCCTGGGCCGGGCTTGACCAGCACCTCTTTGTCGGCCTTGGCCAGGTCAACTGCCTTCTGCTTGCGCTCGGCCGATTCACCCGGCGTCGCCCCGAACACGCGCTGCGCCTTGCGCTCGTCGGACACGTCCACGCGCTGGGTGCCCGCATCGCGGGTGACGCCGCCGACATAGCCAATGCGCTTGGCATTCGGGTGCCGACGGCGCGACTCCGCCGTGTACGACTTCTCCTGCTTCAGGAACCCGTCGTCCTTGCGCGTGACACCCAGCGGCTTGTGGGTGAGCGGGTCGACCGGCTTGGGGGCGTATTTGCCGGCGCTGATGCCCAGCCCTTCAGCCTCGAAAGACAGAAACGGCGAGGCCTCGCTGTCGTCCACCACATGGGCCAGCGGTGTCGCGGCACCCGTGGGCGACTGCGCTGTGAACACGGCGCCGTCGCCGCGCTGCAGGTTGCGCACGTTGTTGACGCTCATGCCGCGGTAGACCAGGTCGGCCGGCCGGTCGTCAGCGCTGCCGACGACGGCCGGAAAGCGGATCTGCTTGCCTTCGTGGGCCTCCGGCATCTGGCGAGGGGTGACCCGGTCGCGCCGAGCCTTGCGCTCCTGCTTGCGGCGCTCTGTGGCGACGCGTCGCTCCTCGGCTTCGATCCGCTCGAGGATGGCCTGTCGCCTGGCGTCCATCGCTGCGTCGCCGCCGCGGCCTCTTGCGAATTCCTCTTCGGTGGCCCAGCGTTCCTTCGCCTTCTTCTGGTAGTCGTCTGCGACCTCGACGACGCGGCCACTCTTGCGTATGTATTTCACCCGCTGCACGACAGGCCCAGCGGGCATGCGCTGCGCAACGGCCTGGGCCGATCGCAATTGCGCAATGCGCTCACCTTGCTGGCGTTGACGTGGGCTGTCGTCTGGAGCTTCTACCGCTCCGGCGTGCGTGCTGGCCTGGCGTTGCATGGTGTCGCGCTCTGGCATTGGGGCGCGCTGCTTCATGGCGTTTCCTCTGTCTGTCGGAGTGGGGTCTTGGCGCGGCGCGGGGTCTTGGGGTTCATGGCCTGAGCTTCCATGGCCTATTTCTCCATGGGTGCTGTTGCGGGCGACTTGCGCGCCAATTCACTCCAGCGCTCCATCTTCAGCAGGGCGGACTCGATCGGCTGCGGGCCGATGCTTTCGCCGCCGGCGAACGGCCGGTCCATCGCGACGATGAAGAAGAACACCAGGCCCAGCGAGAACGAAAGCAGGCCGACTGCCGTGGTGTTGAAGGCCGTGCGGGGAAAGACGTAGGTGGTCATGATCGTGACCAACGTGCCCGCGACGACGACGATCCACAGGGTGGATGGCACCCCCGCTTCGCTGGCATACAAGCGCTCGCGCCGGTGCTTGAGCAGTTCGTTGGTGAGCTCCCAGATCTCGGGCATCAGGGCTGTTTCGTGGGGGCTGTCCGGGTTGAGGTTCCCAATGGCGCCGAACAGCTGGTCGAAGGCGATCCACGCGGTGTCGCTCGGCTGTCCGTGGCGCATGGCCTGCCATTCGCTCTCAAGAACGACGCGTGCGTAGCCACCGAGCAGATCGCGAGCGGTGCGGGACTCGGTCGTGTCGAAGACAGCCAGGTTCCGGGCGAGGGCGCCGATGGTCACGGCTTCGCCGCGCACCGCCTTGTCTGCCGCGCCGTAAGACTCCCAGACCGAGATGGCCGAGAACGCCAGCAGCAGCGAGTTGATGGTGGCAACGACTGCGAGCAATGCGATGGCCAGGTTCTTCTCGCTGTCGGCGAACTGAGCGCGGCATAGCCGGTGGAACACGAAGTAGCCCGCCAAGCCAATCAGCACCCAGCCTCCACAGATCAACAGGCCCAGCAGACCGTTGGGCAGTTCGTAGAGCTCGGTGGGCATGGTGGCGCCTCGCTGGTCAGTCAAGTCAGCTCGGCAGATCGAACGGGAACGTCACGTCGCTTCATGGCTTGTCCTCGTTTCGTTTCAGCACCACCCACAGCGCCGCAATCAACGGAATCGCGATCAGGGCGATCAGTTGTGCGTTGCCTTTTCGCAATGCCTCCAGCGCCGGGTCGCACTGCAGCAGCGCGGCGCCGACCAGCAAGGGCGGGATGCCACCGAGCAAGGCATAGCGGCCGTAGCGGGCACGCCATTCGCAGTTCCACTGCAGCAGCAGCCAGCACACGGCACCGGCCAGCAACAACAGCTCGAACACCAGCCGGAAGATCCATCGGTTCGGGCAGATCACGCCGCACAGCGCATCGCTGACGCCGGCGCCCAGGGGCGGGCCGAAGGTGTTGCGCAGCGACTTTTGCTGCTCAGCGTTGAACTGCTGGCCGATCAGCGGTGTGGGCCAGAAGCCGATGCCGCCGAAGTTGTCCTGCACGTAGACCAGGTCGTCGCGGTATTGTTCGGCCGAGGCCTGGGGCAGCAACAGCAGCGGCACGACGCTGCGCAGGAAGATGCGGCGGTCGCCGCCGTACAGCCCCGGGCTGGCCTCGATGGTGCCGCGCAGCTTCTTCTTGGCCTGGCTGGTGGGCTCGGCCAGCAGCACCAGAAAGCGCAACTCGATGTTGCTGTGGCGCCGGTAGTCGCCGTTGGTTTCGACGATGCGCCCATCGACGATGTCAGGCACTTCGACCGCCTTGAGCAGCTCGAACAGCCGGCTCACGTCGAAGGGGCCGTTCTTGTCGGCGACTTGCTGGTCGGTCATCACCAGGTTGATGGCGTAGTGGCGCTTGGCGTTCTCGGTCATCGCCTGTGCCAGGCCCTTGACGAAGCTGGGGTAGAACTCGGTGAAGCGGGCCGCCAGCTCGGGCTCGCGCTGGGCGTCGGGCAGGCGGTCGAAGAACACGGTGACGCCGTCACCCATGCGCTGGACTTGGGCGAAGCCCGGCAGCCAAGCTTTGGCCCGCGAGGCCAGGCCTGGCAGCGGGGTGTCCAGCAGTTCGCGGATGCGACGCGGCACCTGGGTTGTGAGTTCCTGAACCAGCGCGTCGCGCGCGGCTGCGGGCTCGGTGGCGAGCCAACCCCAGTCGGCGCGGTAGACGCCGAAGTCGACGCGTGTCTCGTGTGCCTGGGCCGCGCGGATGAACGCGGTCTGGGCTTCGTTCCAGGCCACCACCTGGTTGAGCGCGTGCTCATCGCCCAACGGCAAGCCGAAATAACTGACGCGGTTTATCAGGCTGAAGTCGWGCGTTTGCGGCAGTGGCCCGTCGGCCAGCCACGCGGGGTAAACGGCATACAGCGGTTGCTGTATGCGCGGGGCGGTGCAGTTGCAAGATGGCGTGGCTGCCCAGGGCAGCGGTTTGGTCGGCACCAACGGACGATCGCGCGCGGCCGCTTCGACGAGCCAACTGCGCAAGCCGGGCGGCATCAGCCAAGCGGGCAGGTCACGCCACGACACCGGCTGGACCATGCTGCTTGTCGGCGTCGTTGGCGCGGTGACAGCAGGCGCCGAAGAGGTCGCGGCCGATGCCGGCGGTTTGGTGGCGGATTTCGTCGTCGCCGGCGCTCCCGGGCTTGGGCACAAGGCGGCGAACTCGGCCTGGCCCGGCGGCTGCTGCTTCAGGCGCTGCGCTTCATGCACGATGAGCTGCCAGGCCYGCGCGCAGACCTGCGCATCGACCGCGGCCTCGAACAGCGACTGTGTGGGGTACTCGACCGCGAACACGGGCTGCAGCAGGGCTTCGAGCTGGGTCTGCTGGGCATCGCTCCAGACGAGGTTGGCCGGCGGCGGCGGCGTGGGGGCGGATGCGGCCGCGGCCGGCTCATGTGCAGCTTCAGGCGCAGTAGCCGGGTCGATGGGTACGGGCTCAGGAGTGTCGGCCGACTTGATCGCGGTTTTCAGTGCATCAAGCTGGGCGGGCTCCAACTGGTAGACGCGGGCGGTGGGGGCGGTGTGGGCCGGCGGGCCGGCCTGGCTCACATCGAGCTGGTTCAGCTTTTGCACTGGGGCTGACGCGGGGGCTGAGGCAGGCTTCGCGGCAGGTGTGGCTGGTGCGAAGACGCGCAGGCTGTAGGCCTGGCTGGCCACGCCGCCGACGGCGTCGACGACCCGCACGCGGAAACGGCTGCTGCCGGCCTGGTCGGGCGTTCCGATGATCCGGCCGTGGATGTCCAGCATCAGGCCGCCAGGCAGGTTGCCCTGCATCAGATCGAACTCGTAAGGGGGCAGGCCGCCTTCGGCTTGGATGACCCGTGCGTAGGGGCGTCCCAAACTGGCGTTAGGCAGCGTGACGGGATCGCGCTCCAGGGTCAGGGGGCCACAGCGGTCGGGGTCGGCAGCATTGGGGACGCAGGTCGGACGCGGTGGCAGCCAGAGGCCGGGTTGGCTGGCGGCGGGTCGCACCGGCAAGGTCTGCACACCGGCACTGGCGGATGACGCGGGGGCAGCAGCCGAGGCGGGCGCAGCGGCCGAAGCCGCAGGGGAACCCGGTTTCGGCGTGGGGGACGATGCAGGGGCCTGCGTGGATGAAGGTACTGATGACGATGCTGCCGGCGCGGCCGTGGACGCCGCCAGGGCCGGCGCCGATGCAGGTGACGACGCGGGGGCAGACGCCGCATCAGCAGCACGGCCTTCGCTAACACCCAACACCGCAGACATACCGACAGTGATGCCGGCCAGCAGCAGCGCCCATGCCCAGCGCTGCGACACGCAGGGAGCCGATGCACGGCCGGACGGGCGGGCATTCACAGCGTCCTCCCTTCTTTGCGCAATTCCTTGGCCAGCCCGGCGCGCAATTCGGCCAGGCCGACCAGGCTGCGGCCATCACGCAGCACCGTCAGCGCCGCGTGGCGGATGACGTTGGCGATCGCGCCGCCGGAGACCTCGTAGCGCTGCGCCAACGTGGCAATCTCGACCTCGGCCGCCAGATGCTCGGCGGGCAGCATGCTGCGCCACAGGCGCGTGCGCTGCTCCGCGTCCGGCATGGGGAAATAGATCATCGACTGGAAGCGGCGCGAGAACGCGTCGTCCAGGTTGCTGCGCAGGTTGCTGGCCAGGATGACCACGCCGGGGAAGTCTTCAACCCGTTGCAGCAGGTAGGCGATTTCCTGGTTGGCATGGTGGTCGTTGGCGTTGGTGGCCGCGCCGCGTTTGCCGAASAGCGCGTCGGCCTCGTCGAAGAACAGGATCCAGCGCCGCGTCTCGGCCTGATCGAACACGCGGGCCAGGTTCTTCTCGGTCTCGCCGATGTACTTGGAGACGACCATCGACAAATCGATGCGGTAGACATCGGCCTTCGCCACCTGGCCGATCAACGTGGCCGTCAGCGTCTTGCCGGTGCCGGGCGGGCCGTGGAAGAGCGCGCGGTAGCCGGGCTTCAGGCTGCGCGACAGGCCCCAGTCCTGCATCAGCTGCGGCCCCAGCTGCATCCAGGCGCAGATCTGCTGCACCTCGTCCATCACCTCGGGCGCGAGCACCAGGTCGTCCCAACCCAGCTCGGTGCTGATCAGCTTGGCCGGGAACTGCGCGCTGTAGTCGGGCTTGTCGGCGTGGCCGGTGCTCAGGCGTTGCAGGGCTTCGTTGCTCAGCACCAGGGCGCCCGCCAGGCGCGGCTCGCTGGCCGGCGGCATCTCCAGCCGCAGCCCGCGCCGGGCCAGCGGGTGGTGCGGGTCGAAGCAATCGAGCAGGCGGATGCGCCAACCCAAATCTTCGCCCGCGATGATGAAAGCCGCCGTCTCGCCGGTGGGCAGGAAGCCGCCGTGCGCTTGCGACTTGATGCCGCCGAATTCGGTGAAGCCGCGGTCCAGGTTCTGGTTGCGCATGAACAGCAGGTCCAGCGCGGCTGGTTGCACATGGGGCACCAGCGCCAGGGCGAGCAGCAGCCGTTCGGGCACGCCAAGCTCCATCTCGCTGACCCAGTGTGCGAGCTCGCTGTCGGCCGGCAAATCGGGCGGCGGCGGGGCGTCTCCCAGGTCACTGGGCAGCTGCTGGAAGTGCTGCTCCAGGCGCCGGTTCAGCACCTG
>NZ_JBFUGE010000360.1:0-6233 GCF_056403075.1 Ideonella sp. P3_A4
GACCTTGGCTTGCCGATGCTGGATATGCGCAAGACCAAGCAGATCGTTTACAACCTGCTGTCGAACGCCGTCAAGTTCAGCAGCAACAGCGGACGAGTAGTCCTGAGTGTGCGCCGGGTTCCGCGAAGCACGGTCGGCACGTTGCCGGGCGATTGGCCGGTGCACGCCTTTGCGCTGGCCGATAGTGACTACAGCGACTTTCTCGAAATCTGCGTGTCCGACAGCGGCATCGGGATTTCCGAGAAGAATCTGGCACGCTTGTTCCAGGCTTTCAGTCAAATCGACAGCAGCCTCTCGCGGAAGTTCGAAGGGACCGGGCTTGGCCTTGCGATGGTGAAGCAATTGGCCGAGTTGCATGGTGGCACCGTCGCCGTTGCCAGTGCGGAGAGTCAAGGCTCTTGCTTCGCAGCATGGTTGCCGTTGCGCAAAATGGTGACACCGGCGTTGGTCCCGGCGGGCAGCGGCAAGTCGTTGGCCGGCAATGGCAGGCCGAAGAGCCGTGTCGCATTGGTGGTCGAGGATGACGACCAGGCTGCAGACCTCGTGTGTCTGCTGCTCGAGGCCGATGGCTTCAGCGTCTTGCGTGCTGCGAGTGCCGAAGACGCGCTGCTGATCGCGCCGCAGCAAACGCTCAGCCTGATCACGTTGGACATCCAATTGCCGGGCATGGACGGTTGGGAGTTCCTGTCGCGGTTGCGTGAAATCACCGAGCTTGCCCACGTACCGGTGGTGATCGTGGCCGGCCTGGCGGACAACAACATGGCGCTTGCCGGCGGGGCCGCCGCGGTGCTTCAAAAGCCGATCAGCCGTGTGCAGCTCAAGGCTTCGCTGGCCAAGCTCGGCCTTCATCCAAGCGACGCCAACACTCACACCGTGCTGGTCGTGGACGATGATCCGAAAGCTGTGGAAGTGATTGCAGCGTTCCTGCCGGCGCCTGCCTACGCAGTGGTGCGTGCTTACGGCGGCGGGGAAGCGATCACGCTGGCCGAGCGACTGCTGCCGGATCTGATCTTGCTCGACCTGATGATGCCCGACGTGAGTGGCTTTGATGTCGTTGAGGCGCTGCAGCGCGACCCCCACACGGCACGTATTCCAATCCTGGTGGTGACGGCCAAGCAGATCACTGCGTCGGATCGTGCAGCGCTGAACGGCAACACAGGCAGCGTGATCCACATCGTCGAGAAGGCCGGCTTCAACCGCGCCAGCTTCCTTGCCGAAGTCAGGCGCGCGTTGGTACCACATTTGGAGAGGGCGCCCGATGGCCAAGATCCTGGTTATTGAAGACAACCCGGCCAACATGAAGCTGGCCTGTCTGTTCTTGCGCCAGGCTGGCCATGATGTGTTGTGCGCCGTCGATGCCGAGATTGGCCTTGCGCTGGCACGTCACGAGCCGCCCCAACTGATCCTCATGGATGTTCAATTGCCGGGCATGGACGGGCTTGCCGCCACGGCCTTGCTCAAACAGGAAGCCACCACGGCCAATGTCCCGATCATCGCGCTGACGGCGATGGCAATGAAGGACGATCAGGAAAAGACACGTCTCGCCGGTTGCGACGCGTACCTTGCCAAACCTTTTCTTTACCGCGAATTGCGTGCCGTCGTGGATGCGCTCCTTTGCAAGCCCGGAATGCAACCATCATGACTGATCACGCCGCCACCATCCTCATCGTCGATGACGAGCCCCAGAACCGTCGCCTGCTGGAGGCGCTGCTGCGGCCCAAGGGCTACCTGACGCGCTGTGCGGTGAACGGCGAGGAAGCGCTGGCCTCGGTCGCGCAGCAGCCGCCTGACCTCATCCTGCTCGACGGCATGATGCCCGGGATGGATGGAAACGCAGTCGCTGGCGTGCTCAAGGCCAATCCGGCGACTGCACACATACCGATCATCATGGTCACCGCCCAGATCGATCGAAGTGCTCGCATGGCAGGGCTCGATGCTGGGGTCGAAGATTTCCTCACGAAACCCGTCGACCGGACCGAACTGTGGCTTCGGGTGCGTAACCTGCTTCGCCTGAAGGCGCTCAGTGAMCTGCTACAGAACCAGAGCGAGATGCTGGAGCAGCAGGTGCGCGCGCGCACGGCAGAACTGCAACGCTTTCGCGCTGCCATGGACGCCACGGCCGACGCCATCATGCTGGTCGACCGCGGCACGATGCGCTTCGTTGAGGTGAACTCGACGGCATCCAACATGTTCGGCTACACGCGGGACGAGCTGATCGAGATGGGGCCGTCGGAGCTCGCTTCGATATCGTCAAGCCAGTTGGCGGCCATTTACGACGGGATCATCGCCGGGGACCACACGAACGAGCTCATCGAGACTGAAGTCCGCTGCAAGGACGGCTCAGCACTTCATGTGGAAGTGCGTCGTCACGCACACTGGTGCGCCCCGGAATGGACCATGGTCGGAGTCGTACGGGACATCACGGATCGCCGTGAAGCCCAGAAGCGCCTGCATCAGTTGGCCCACTACGACTCGCTCACTGGTTTGCCGAACCGCACGCTGTTCTACGCGGCCTTGAAGAAGGCATTGGTCCAGGCCTGCGACAAGGACTGGCGCATCGCCGTGCTGTGCATTGACCTGGACAACTTCAAGAACGTCAACGACACGCTCGGCCATACGATCGGCGACGAGCTGCTGCGCCAGTTCAGCAACCGATTGATGCAATGCGTGCGAATCCGGGATACGGTCGGCCGCCTGGGCGGCGACGAGTTCGCGGTGATCTTGTTGCTACCGGACGGCCAGAAAGGCGCCGGAGTCGTCGCTAACAAGATTCGCGAAATGCTGAGGTCGCCGTTCGAGCTGAATGGCCACCAGGTGGCAATCACAGCGAGCATCGGCATCGCTGTCCACCCTGAGGACGCGTCGGACTCCGACACCCTGCTCAAGTACGCCGACACGGCGATGTACCGTGCCAAGCAGGCTGGGCGAGACACCAGCCGGTTCTTCACAGCACAAATGAATATCGACGCTTTGGCGCGGCTCGACCTGGAAAGCGCACTGCGCAAGGCAGTCGATCAAGGTGAGTTCGTGTTGCACTACCAGCCGAAGGTGCGGCTCGACAACGGGCGCATCGCTGGCCTCGAAGCCCTGTTGCGTTGGCAAAGGCCGGGACATGGCCTGGTGTCACCGGCAGCATTCATCCCGCTTCTCGAAGAGACGGGGCTCATGGTGCGCGTCGGCAGCTGGGTGATCGCAACGGCTTGCAGGCAGATCGGGACTTGGATGCAATCGGCGGTCGGACCGGTTCAAATATCGGTCAACGTATCGGGACGTCAGTTCGTCGAAGGCGATCTCGACGCCGATGTCGCGAAGGCGCTTGCCGACAATGGCATTCCAGCTGACCTGCTGGAACTGGAGCTGACCGAAAGCTCACTGATGGCGAACACCGGACGCACCATCGAATCGATGCAGAACCTCAGAAAGCTTGGGGTCAAGATCTCGATCGATGACTTCGGCACCGGATATTCGAGCCTCGCATACCTGCGCCGCTTTCCGATCGACAAGCTAAAAATCGACATTGCGTTCATCCGCGACATCACGAGCAATGCCGACGACGCGGCCATCGCTCTGGCAATCATCCACATGGCACACTGCTTGAAGCTGGAAGTTGTGGCTGAAGGTGTCGAGACAGAGGCCCAGGTGGCCTATCTACGCCGGCATCAGTGCGATCAGATTCAGGGCAACTACTTCAGCCGGGCTGCCCCGGTGGAGGTCATAGAGCAAATGCTGGCGGAAGAGAAGCGCCTACCCTTGTCCGATGACTCCGCCCATACTGCGCAGAAGACGCTCCTGCTGTTGGACCAAGACCCGTCCGTGCTGACATCTTTGCAGCGCCTGCTCCGCCGGGACGGCTACCGCATCCTGACCGCGTCAACCGCGGCCCAGGCCTTTGAACTCCTGGCGCTGAACCGGGTGCAAGTCGTGATGAGCGGCCAACGCTTGCCGGCGATGAGCGGCAACGTCTTCCTCGAGCAAGTCAAGCAACTGTACCCAGACACACTGCGCATCGTTCTGTCGGGCTACAGCGATCTGGAGTCGATCATCGAAGCGATCAACCGCGGGGCAATTCATCGCTTCTGCACCAAGCCGTGGGACAACGCCATATTGCGCGACAACCTGCGCGAAGCCTTCCGGCATCACTCCTTGATCTACGACACCCAGCGTCGGCGAGATGAACACCGCGAGGACGTGGCTGAGTCGGCTCTCCGTTGAGCGCTGAGTCTCGCTGTGGGCCGCCCCAAGTGGGGCAGCTGATCCAGGCAGTGCGCGCAGGGCTGGATTCACCACCCTTGGAGGTAGCGCTGATCGACGCGTTGGTAGCCGAGGAGAGTCTGACCTTCCAACTGCATGTGGAGCTGTTCCAGCAGCGCCCGCATTGACTATCCGCACAGCGCCCGTGCGATGGCCGGAGCCAGGTCCTCCAGCAGATGCTGCTTGCGGATCACCCCGCGCACCCCGGCCCGGCGCGCCTGGGCCGGCAGTTCTTCGAAGATATGGCCCGAGATGATGAGCACCGGCAGACCCGGTCTCAGCGCGGCGAGCGCGCGGCTGACCGCGAGCCCGGACATCTCTGGCATGTTGAAGTCCGTGACCACCAGGTCGTAGGCCGATGGCGCGGCGCGCACCGCAGCCAGTGCGGCTTCGGCGCTGGTTTGGCAGCTCACGCGGTAGCCTTCGCGCTCGAGCAGGCGCTCGACCATCACAGCCATCACCTCGTCGTCATCGAGGTACAGAATGTGCCGGCCTCGGCCGACAGGCAGGCGCGCCGAGTCGCCGGCGACCGCGGTGCCCGGGTCCGCCAGCGGCGGCTCGTCCGTGCACAGTGGCAGGTACAGCTCGAAAGTGCTGCCCTCGCCAAGTCTGCTGCGCACGTCGATGCCGCCATGGTGAGCGATGACGATGCCGTGCACCACGCTCAGGCCGAGCCCGGTGCCGCCACGCGAGCCCTTGGTGGTGAAGAAAGGCTCAAAGATGCGTTCACGGGTGGCGTCGTCGATGCCGCAGCCGGTGTCGCTAACCCAAACATGTGCATGCGGGCCAGCCGTCAGGCCTGGCAGCCTGTGCGCTGCATCGGCATCGAGCACCACAGTGTCGAGCCCCACTGTCACGGTGCCGGGCGCACCCTGCAGGGCTTGCCAGGCGTTGGTGCACAGATTCAGCAGCACCTGGTGCAACTGAGTGGCGTCGGCCAGCACGACCATGGGCTTGGGGTTGACTTCCGTGCTCAGCCGGACGCCCGCTGGCAGCGACACCCGCACCAACGCCAGCACTTCTTCGACGATGGATTGCAGCAGCTGCGGCGTCAGCGCCGGCGCATCGGCGCGGCTGAAGGCCTGGATGCTCTGAACCAACGCCCTTGCACGTAACGCTGCGCGGCGAATCTGCTCCAGGCTGTTCTGCGTGGGTTGGCCGGCCAGCGCCTCTTCATGCGCGAGCGACAGATTCCCCAGGATGGCGCCGATGATGTTGTTGAAATCGTGTGCAATGCCACCGGCCAGGGTGCCCAGGGCCTCCAGCTTCTGCGCCTGGCGCAGACGCTGGCCAAGCTCGTCGATGGCTTCGCGCTGGCGTTGCAGCGAGGCCCCGGTGCTGTTGAGCGCCGCCATCAAACCACCGAGCTCACCACGCGGGTAGGGAAGCTCGATGCGCGCGTCCAGGTCCCCGGCACCGAGCGCGCGGACCATCGTGGTGATTCGGCCGACCTGGCGACGGATGCCGAGTTCGGTCAGCAGCCACACGCCGGAGAACATCAGCAGGGCAACGCCTGCCAGTGTCAACAGATCCTGTCGCAGGCGCCGCCGGCTGTCGGMCACCAATTCGTCCTTCGACAGCCCGAGCATCACATGCAGCCCGGTTCCCGGTACGGTCTGGGTTGCGGCGACAGCCCAGATCTGCACCTTGCCGTCGTCATCGACCAGCTCAGCGACACCTCCATCGGCAAGGCCCTCGGCCAGGCGAAGCTGCGCCGAGCCGGCGATCGATACCCCCGGGCGCTGCGATGCCGGCCGGGTGCCTGTCCACACCATGACCGTGCCGAGATGATCGAGCAGAAGCAGTTGCGGCACGGGTCCGACGGTCCTTTTGAGGCTGGTCTGAGCGAACTGCTCAAGGTCCAGCGACGCCACCAGCATGTAGCGCAAGGCGCCGCTATTGCTGCGCACCGGGTGGACAATCTGTAGCACCGCTGCGCCGGTCAGACGCCCGAAAGCAGGGGCGATCACCAAGCCTTTGCT
>NZ_JBFUGE010000361.1:0-6217 GCF_056403075.1 Ideonella sp. P3_A4
GTTGATCAGGACGCCGCGAAAGCTCTCGAACCCCGCTTCGGCGTCGACCACACACGCCAGCCGGCCTGAGGCCGCAGTGAATATCCCCCATGCACCGGAGGTGCGCCTGGCGGCAAATGCGACGTCGCCGCGGTCGTTGATGATTGGAAAGCGCGCGATCTCTTCGAAATCGTGGCCCGTCATCGCGACGGCGGCACATTGCTCATCCCGCTGGACGAAGATGCCTTGGCTGTGGTCGGGCAGATCTGCCCGGAACACGACGTGCCCGTCGTTGTTGACCACGGGCAGACCTTCGAAGCTGCAAAACCGATCGCCTGCTTCGGCGACGGCATGGAACTGGGAGCCGCGCCACACTCGAATGCAAGCCTGTCCGTCTTGCGATGTCCCACGGACGGCGACGTCGTCGTGCTCGTTCATGGTCGGCCCTAACGGTCCGATCCCGCTGAACCGGTCCCGCGCGTCCGTGACCGTCACGCTGCCATCGGGGCGCATCAGCAGGACGGCCTCGTCGCCGCCCTTCAGCGTTCCGTAGACAGCGAGCTTGCCAGCCTGGTTGATGTCAGGGTGGCTTGAGAACAACCGTACCGGACAGGCGGTGGACGTGGTCACGGCGATATCAGCGATGGACTGGCCGTCGCTCGTGAAGACGCCGCTGTGCCCATCGCTCAATGTCGCCTGGAAGGCAACGACCCCATCGTCGTTGATGGACGCCACGTAGGGAGCGAAATCGACGAACCGACCATCATTCGCGGCGATGGGCGTCAACGAGTAGGGCCTGAAATGCAGCATCATGTTCACCTCGTTGTGAAACCTGACGTCCCGCTTCGCAGGATCGRCACCGTGACGTAGCTGCGATTCGACCACTCGACCTCCAGCTTCTGCTTCGCGTCAGCGATGGTCTCGTCGCTCACATCCTTGCCGGTGCCGTAGTTCAGTTGCGAGAAAGGGTTCTTGTTGACGTTCAGATAGACCACCAACCGGCTTCCTTTGCCCAGGCGCTTGCTCACGAGCTTGGTCATGCCCAAGGGGATGGATTCCACCTTGCCAGGCGTGAGCAGTGCGCGCCGGGTAGGGTCCTTGGCGAAGCTTGCGCGGTTGATGACGTACGAGAGGTGAAAGTACTTTCCATCCGGCATCAGCTCGTACATCGTGACGCCCACATCGAAGTCACGCTTGTTGATACGCGCGAGGATCTCGCCACCGAATGCGCCGTTGACCAGCACTTCGTCGTCGAACGGCTCGCTGACGAAGATGTAGCCACTGCTCGTGTCGATCTCGTTGGTGATGATCGAGCCCGGGTAGTAGTCGTTGTCGAACTGCCTGCGGTTCTTCAGGTCGACCTCCTGGTGGAGAAATGCTTCCTTCGCTGGTGCCGCAGCACTCAGGGAATGGGCTCCCTTGAGTTTGGCCGCTGAGGCCGCCGATGGCGCTGCGTTGCTCAGGAAGAGCTTGAGCGTCTGATTGCTCATGGCTTCCAGCGAGGGGGCGCTACGCCACYGATCCGTCCCCATCACCTGGTAGTTGATCTTGTCCTTCAGGATGGCGGGCTTGGGCGCACCTTTGAGGATGTGGTCCAGCCATTCGTAGGTGATGGCCTTGGTGTCGATCAAGGCGGCTGCGGGCACCGGCATGCCGTTGATCTCCTTCTCGCCGCCACGCTGGGCGCCGAAGTGGCTCCAGGGGCCGATGATCAGGTAGTGCTCGGCGCCAGGGAGATAGCGCATGTGCTCGCGCAAGTAGTTGACGCCGGATACCTGTGAATCGTTGTAGTAGCCGTCCACCGAAAGCACCGGTATCTTGATCTGCGCGAAGTCCTGCTGCCAGGGGGCCATCGCCTGCCAGTAATCGTCGTAAGCCGGGTGCTGCAGCCAGCGCTGCAGCAGGGGGTTCGGCGTACCGTCGACCTTGTCGATCGTGCGGTAAGCAACGCCGCTGTTCCACCACGCGAACTGCATCTTCCTGAAGCGGTCGCGGTCGTCGTTGACGGCAGCGTCGAGGGTGTTGTTGTTGCCGACATAGAACGCCCACTGGTAGTTGGGGTTGATGAAGATGTTGTTCTCCATCGGCAGGCCCATGCCGGGGCGATTCGCCACGTACGGCACGATGGTCTTGAGCGCCGGGTGCAGCTTCTTGGCGGCCGCCCATTGGGTGAAGCCGTTGTAGCTGCCGCCGAACATGCCGACCGCGCCATTGCTCCACGGCTGGTGGCTGATCCAGTCGATGACGTCATAGGCATCCTGGCCGTCACGCTCGTAAGGAGCGATCGCATCCGGGCTCAGGTATTTGCCGCGGCTGTACACGATCATGGCCGCGTAGCCGCGGTCGGCGATTTCCTTCAGGCCAGCCAGGTCGCGCTCGGGGCGGACGTAGATGGTGAACTGCAGAACCGTGGGTTGCGGCGCCGCCGCGTCCTTCCGGCGCACCAGCATGCCGGATACGGTGGCGCCATCGCGCGATTTGAGCAGGACCTTGTCGTTCAGCTCATAGACGGGATCCGTGGTCTGCGCACGTGCGCCTCCAAGGCATGTCAGCAAGACGCATAGCGCCAGCGCCAGAACCCGGGTCATCGAATCATCCCTCTACCATTGCGTTCACTACTGCCACATGGCACGGGCCGGTCGAGCGCGTCCGACAGACCATGTGGTTGCACGCTGCAAGTCGCGCAGCGCCACCACCAGCGCGGCATGGCTACCGGCGTCCTCGAACGAGGTTATCACCCCCCGCGGCCACTGCTCGCGTGCTCAAATGTTGGGCAGAAATCATCAACGATCCACATACGACACGTCAGCCGGAGACTCGCCGCATGGGACTCTTGACCTTCAGCATCAACGTCACCTTGGACGGTTGTATCGACCACCAGGAGGGAATCGCCGACGACGAGACACACGCCTTCTTCACTCGACTCATGGACGAGGGTGGGGCGATGCTGTGGGGCCGCATCACCTACGAGATGATGGAGAGTTACTGGCCGGCGGTCGCCCGCGGCGAAGTGAAGGCGCCGGCGGCAGTGCGCGAGTGGGCGATCCAGCTYGAGGCCAAGCCGAAGTACGTGGTGTCCACGACGCGAAAGGACTTCCCGTGGACCAACAGCCACCACATCGCTGGCGACCTGCGCACGGCTGTGCAGGAGCTGAAGGACGCGACCCCGGCCGGTGTGCTCCTCGGCAGCGGCATGCTCGCGACCGAGCTTGATCGGCTGGATCTGATCGACGAGTACAAATTCCTCATTCACCCCAGGATCGCCGGCCACGGCCCGACCCTGTACCAGAGCGGGCTACCCAGCACGCGACGACTCGAGTTGGTGTCGGCGAAGCCGCTCCACAACGGCACGGTCGCCATGCACTACCGGCGCGAGCGCGGCTGACAACCGGCCAACCAGTCCGCCCGCAGCAGGCCGTAGAAGGCCGAATCCGATATTTCGTCGCCGATGATCCAGCGTTGTCGCAGCAGACCCTCGCGCTGGAAACCGAGACGTTCGAGACAGACGATTGACGGTCTGTTCCTGGGGTCGACATCGGCCTCGATTCGGTTGAGGCAGAGCTGTTCGAACGCGTGATCGAGGAGCACCGTCAATGCCTCGGTCATGTAGCCCTGGCCCCAGGCTTCGAACACCAGCGAATAGCCCAGTTCGGCGCGCCGGCTCAGCGAGTCGATCTGGAACAGATCCACTGTGCCCAGGAACCGCTCGTCGGCTCGGGCGCGAATGACCAGGCAGACCGACTCTCCTGTTGCGATACCGAGCCGATGGCGCTCGATCTTCTCCGTTGCCTGCTCGGCSGACTCCCATGGGAGCGTACTGCCATACCGCATGACGCGCGCATCGCAGCGATGGGCAAACAGTGCCGGCGCATCGGCATCCGACAGGGGAAGCAGCGACAGTCGTGGCGACGTGAGGGCGACTTCGGAAAGCATCAATGCACGTCCTTTGCGACAGGGGCGCGTGGGTAGTCAGGGCCGTTGATGGTATTTCAACAGCGAGCGGTCCGGGTTCGCAAACTGGAGGCTGACTGACCGAGCACGCCACCAACGCCGAGGGCGAGCGCGTCACGGCCTACGAAGGCGCAGGAGTTGTCGGCACGGCCGGCGCTGCAGCTAGCGCCGTCAGTGGTGGACACCTGTCGAGATCGCGGCCGGCGCTGGCGTCGTGCTGGGCATCCTGCTTCCCGAAGCCGGCCCTGCGTTCACCTATCGGTGTGCGATTGGACGTGAAAGGGTAGACCCCAGAAGCAGCAGGCGACACACCTCGTAACATGCGGTTTGCGACCAAGGGAGAGAACAATGGGACGCAGAACCGGCTTTGAAGGCTTCCTAAGAGCCGCGGCCAGGACGGCCGCCGCCGCGCAGCGCGAGCATCAACGGTCGCTGCGCGCGCAAGCTACGCACGCAAGAGCCCTTGAGCGACAGGCGCGCACCGCCCGTACGCAGGCCCTACGCCAAGCTACCGAGGCTGAGCGCTTGGCCAAGAAGGAGTACCTCGAGGACCGTCTYGAGGAGGTCGGGGACCTCAACGAACAGCTGAAAGAGACAGTGGAGGCGCTCCAGGGACTTTTGATGCATACCCTGGGCCGCGACGACACAGTTCCGTTCGACAGCCTCCGAGTGAAGGACGAGTTCGAAGCCTTTAGTGCCCCGCAGGAACTGCGACCTGGCGTCGAACCTCCGCCAAGGGAAATGCCGGCTCCGACGTTCTTTGCGCGGCTCTTACCCGGGGCAGCGGGGCGCCACGAAAAGGCGGTTGTCAAGGCGGCTGAAACCCATCGGGCTCAACTCCAACGCTTTCAGGAGTTGGAACGCACTAAAGCCGAAAAGCTAGCGAAGCTGAAAGCCGGTCATGAAAACCGCAAGGCGGCGTTTAACGCCGAAAAGCAGCAGCGCAACGCCGAGGTGGATGAGTTCGAAGCCGCGTACAGGCGTGGCCAACCAGACGCTGTAGCTGCCTATTGCGACATGGTGCTGGCTCGGTCCGAGTACCCCGAAAACTTCCCTCAGCAATTCAAGGTCGCCTACAACGAGGCCTCAAAAGAAGTGGTCGTGGAGTACGACGTTCCAGAGCTCGCCGTGGTACCGGAAGTTGCGGAATACAAGTACGTCAAGACCAAGGACCTCATCGACCCAAAGATGAGGAAGGCCTCGGAGCGCAAGGCAACCTACCAGGACATCGTCGCTTCGATAGCGCTTCGAACCATCCACGAACTGCTTGAGGCGGACCAGGCTGACGTCGTCGCCCTCGTGACCTTCACAGGCGTGGTCGACACGACCGACCCCGCCAGTGGACGCCCGGTGCGCGTGCCGCTCATTTCGGTCCGAGCTCCGAAGGCAGACTTCCTCGCGCTCCGACTAGACAAGGTGGACAAGACCGCGTGCCTCAAGAACCTCGGCGCCAAGGTCTCCGCCAGGCCAGACGAACTTCAGGCGGTGAAGCCAATCGTCGAGTTCAACATGGTCGACAGGCGGTTCGTTGACCAACACGACGCGCTTGGTGGGCTTGAGTCGCGCCCGAACTTGATGGAGATGACTCCGACCGAGTTCGAAGTGCTCGTGGCAAACCTCTTCGGGAAGATGGGGCTTGAGAGCAAGTTGACTCGGTCTTCACGCGACGGCGGTGTGGACGCGGTGGCGTTTGATGCGCGGCCGGTTCTCGGCGGCAAGGTCGTGATTCAAGCAAAGCGATATCGCAACACCGTCGGCGTGGAGGCGGTACGTGACCTCTATGGAACGATGCTCAATGAGGGCGCCAACAAGGGCATCCTTGTCACCACGAGCGGGTACGGGCCGGACGCATACAACTTTTCGAAGGACAAGCCGGTGGAACTCATTGACGGTGGCGGATTGCTCTTCCTGTTGCGTGAGCATGCGGGCGTAGACGCCCGCATCTCGTGCTGACCGTCAGCGGGCTCAGGTCGTCGCTCCGGCATTGTCGAAGGACTCCGCACCTCCTAGCAATTCGTACGCCGGCCACGCGCCACTATGGGCTTGCATTGGGATTGCACAGCTTCAACTATGTATCTAAACCTCAACCGCCGTTTCGGCCTCCTAACCAAGTACACAGTTGAGGAGCTCTTCGCTCCGAATGTCTTGGGAAAGCGACTGACGTGGGACCGCGTGCTCGAGGGAAGCTTCTCTCTCATCACCGCCCGGGCCAACTTCGGAAAGTCAACCGAACTCTCGGCCTGTGCCCAGAGCCTTCGAAGCGAAGGCAAGCACGCCGTGTTCGTCC
>NZ_JBFUGE010000362.1:0-6215 GCF_056403075.1 Ideonella sp. P3_A4
CGCTGACCAAAACGATGGTGGCCGCGGCCACCAGACAAGCGGAGGCCCGCCCCGAAAGACTGCGCATTGGTTTCTCCTCTTGCTCCACCCCTTGCCTTGCACCGACGCAACGGCCATGGCAAGGCCCTCAAGCCTCGGCAATCCCTGTCGACGCGCCCCCGCGATGCAGCCTGGTCGCATCAAGCTTGAAAGCGCTGTCAGATACAGTGGATGTTAGGAAGAATCGCCATGCAGAGCCCGACCTCTTACCCGCCGACACAACCTACACAGGCGACTAACCGCCGCGCGGCAATGGACGATCGAACTGCGGCAAATGCGTACCGGTGCCATGCACCCGTCGCCCATCAGCGCTCTGCGTCAAGCACCACGCCGCAACCTGGCAAGGCGGGGTCGGTTACCTAAGTCACCCCGCCTGCGGCACATCGCTGCTTATTCTCGGCAAGAGAGTAGGAGCAGTCAGGTGACCTTTCTCGGGATAGCGCGTGGATGGTGGCGTGGGTGGTGGTTCAGCTCGGCCTGTTTGGCCGCGGTGCTGGCGGTGGGCTGCGCCAGTACGCCCAAGCCCACCAAGGTGACTGGCAAGGTCGAAGCCTCGGCGTCGATCAACCCGAGCGCCAGCCAGCGGCCCTCGCCGTTGATGTTGCGGGTCTACGAGTTGAAGTCGCCGACGGCCTTCAACAGCGCCGACTTCATGTCGCTGTACCAGCGTGACCAGGCCGAACTCGCCGCCGACCTCGTCGCCCGCGAGGAGATGACGCTCGCCCCCGGTGACTCAAAGCCCTGGGCCAAGATGCTGTCGCCCGACACCAAGTTCATCGGTGTGGTCGCGGCCTACCGTGACCTGGAGCATGCGCGCTGGCGCGCCATCGCCCCGGTCGAACCCGGCAAGGCGCAGAAGGTCTTGATCCACGCCGACGCGCTGGCGGTCACCGTCACGGTCTCGCGGTGAAGCCAACATGAGCTGGCGCAGCAAAGTCGTCTGGACGCAGGGCATGTTCCTGCTGCCCCACCACTTCCAGCAAGAAGCTCGTTATGTCGAGCACCTGGTTGAGATGCGGCTGCGCGCCACGGGGCCGCATGCGTGGGGCTTCTCGACGCTGGCGCTCGACGAGAGCCTGCTCGAACTCGGCCGCATCGGCCTGACGCGCGCCAGCGGCGTACTGCCCGACGGCACGCCGTTCCTGCTGCCGCAGATCGACGCGCTGCCGGCCCCGTTCGAGGTGCCGGCCGACATGAAGGGCGAGCTGGTGGTGCTGGCCGCGCCGCTGGCCCGCGAAGGGCAGACCGAGGTCAGCTTCGACGGCAACGCCGCCGCCGACATGGCCCGCTACCAGGTCAACGACGAAACCCTGCGTGACCACACCAGCGCCAACGACGAGCCCGAGCCCATCCAGACCGGTGCCCTGCGCCTGCGCCTGATGCGCGCGCGTGACGCCACCGACGGCTACGCCACGCTCGGCATCGCCCGCGTGGCCGAGCGCCGCGGCGACCACCAGGTGGTGCTCGACCGCGCCTATGTTGCCCCGCAAACGCGGCTCGATGCGAGCGCGCAGCTCTCAGCCATGGCCTCGCTGCTGCACGGCCTGATCCAGCAGCGCGCGCAGATGCTGGCCGGCCGCATGGGCCAGCTGAGCCACGGCGTGTCCGAGATGGCGGACTTCCTGATGCTGCAGTCGCTGAACCGCGCCTCGCCGGTCTTCCAGCAGCATGCCAACGCGCCGCACGGCCACCCGCGCGAGCTGCACCTGGCCTGCCTGCAACTGGCCGGCGACCTGGCCACTTTCTCGACCACCAACCGCCACCCGCCCGACTACCCGCTGTACCAGCACGACGACCTGCAGCACAGCTTCGCGCCCTTGTTGGTCGACCTGCGCCGCATGCTGTCGACGGTGCTCGAACGCAACGCGCAGCAGATCGAGCTGACCGACCGCAGCCACGGGGTGCGCACCGCGGTGATACCCGACCCCGAGCTGGCGCGCCACGCCAATTTCGTGATCGCAGTCAACGCGCAGATGCCAGCCGAGCAACTGCGCTCGCGCTTCCCGGCGCAATCGAAGCTGGGGCCTGTCGACCGCATCCGCGACCTCGTCAACCTGCAGCTGCCGGGCGTCAACCTGCGCTCGCTGCCAGTGGCGCCGCGGCAACTGCCCTTCCACGCTGGCTACCACTACTTCGAGCTCGACCGCGGCGGCGAGCTCTGGAAGCAGCTCGAACGCAACGGCAGCCTGGCGCTGCACGTGGCGGGCGATTTCCCCGGGCTCGAACTTGAGCTGTGGGCCATCCGTCAATAAAGACGCACGGAGCCGCGATGGAACCCTCGGCACTCAACGACCCGTTCGCGCAGCTGGACGACCAGCGCACCTTCATCCGGCCGAACCCGGGTGGCCGCTCGCCCACGGTGCCGATGCCGCCTGTCGACACCACGCGCGACACCAGCCACGCCGCTGACGGCGCGTTGCCCGAGCAGGGCCTGAACCCGCTGGTGGCGCTGGCCAACAAGCTGCTGATGGCCGTGCCGCCGCTGCGCACCACACGCCATGTCGACGACGCCGTCGCGCTGCGCAATGCGCTGGCGCAGGGCATCCGCGAGTTCGCGGCGCAGGCCGCGGCCGCTGGCATCCCCGGCGAGCGGGTGATGGCAGCGCGCTACGTGCTGTGCACGATGATCGACGAGGCCGCGGCGGACACGCCTTGGGGTGGCTCCGGCGAATGGGCTCGCAACAGCCTGCTGGCGATGTTCCACAACGAGACCTGGGGCGGCGAGAAGGTCTTCCAGCTGATGGCGCGGCTGGCCGAGAAGCCCGAGGCCAACCTCGACCTGCTGGAGTTGATCTACTGCGCGCTGGTGCTCGGCTTCGAAGGCCGCTACCGCGTGATCGACAACGGCCGCGCGCAGATCGAGGCGGTGCGCGACAGGCTCGCGCAGATCATCAAGCAGCAGCGTGGTGACCATGCGCCGGCGCTGGCCCAGCACTGGCAGGGTGAGCCGGCACGCCAGCGCCGCTTCGGCAGCTGGTTGCCACTGGCCGCCACGGCCGCTGTCGCAGCACTCGTGCTCAGCGGCGTGTACCTGGCCTTAACGCTGTCGCTGGGCGAACGCTCCGACCCGGTGTTCGACGAGATCCAGGCGCTGCGCCTGTCGCCGCCGGTCACGGTGGCGCCACCGGTCATGGCCAAGCCGCGGCTGGCGCAATTCCTTCAGTCCGACATCAAGGCCAACCTGGTGACCGTGCGCGACGAGGTCGACCGCAGCGTCGTCACGATCCGCGGCGACGGCCTGTTCGCCTCGGGCAGCGCCACGCTGATGCCCGAGCGTGAAGCGCTGATGACCCGCATCGCCGACGCGCTGGCCAAGGTCAGCGGACCGATCCTCGTCACCGGCCACACCGACAAGACCCCCGTGCGCACCGTCCGCTTCCCGTCGAACTGGCATTTGTCTGAAGAACGGGCGCAATCGGTGAAGCTGCTGCTGCAGGCACATGCCGTCTCGGCCGACCGCATTCGCGCCGAAGGCCGGGCCGACAGCGAGCCCGTGGCGCCGGACAAAGACCCAGTGCAGCGTGCGCAGAACCGCCGCGTCGAGGTGACGCTCTTCGTCGGCCGCAGCGGTGAGCCGGTCGCGCAAGCTGCTCCTTCGGCATCCGCCCCCGGGGGTGCGCGATGAAGCGCGTGCTGGGTTGGATCTTCAACCGCTGGGTGCTCGCGGCCGTGGTGCTGCTGGCGCTGGCACTGGTGATCCACATCGTCGGACCGATGGTGGCGATCGCCGACTGGCGGCCGCTGGAAAGCGAACGTGCACGCTGGATCACGATCGGCGTGCTGGTGGCCGTCGTGCTGGTGTGGATGCTGTTGGCCCGCTGGCGCGCACAGCGCGGCAACCAGGCGGTGGTCAACCAGCTGATCGCAGCACCGAAGAATGGCGCCGAGCAAGCCGCCGAATCGCCCGACATGGCGGCCGTGCGCGAGCGCTTCGAGAAGGCGCTTTTGACGTTACGTCGTGCACGCTTCGGCGCCGGCGGCATTCTCTCCGGCTGGTCGGCCAAGCTCGGTGGCCGTTACCTCTATGAGCTGCCGTGGTACCTGATCATCGGCGCGCCCGGCTCGGGCAAGACCACCGCGCTGCGCCACAGCGGGCTGAACTTTCCGCTCGCTGATGCGACCGGAACGCAAACCGCGATCCACGGGGTTGGCGGCACCCGAAACTGCGACTGGTGGTTCACCGACCGCGCGGTGTTGATCGACACCGCCGGCCGCTTCACCACGCAAGACAGCGACCGCGAGAACGACCGCGCCACCTGGAGCGGCTTCCTGCGCCTGCTCAAGCGCTCGCGCCCGCGCCAGCCCGTCAACGGCGTGCTGGTGACCGTGTCGGTGACTGATCTGCTGACGCGCAGCCCCGCCGAACGCGCGCAACACGCCGCCACGGTGCGCCAGCGCGTGCAAGAGCTGCACGAAGACCTGGGCATCCGCTTCCCGATCTATCTGCTGGTCACCAAGAGCGATCTGCTGGCCGGCTTCATGGACTACTTCGCCACGGTCGACAAAGACCAGCGCGCAACGCCGTGGGGCTTCACCTTCCCGATGCAGGCCGGCGGGAAGGCGGGCCTGCAAGCCTTTGGCCTCGAGTTCGACGCATTGCGCCAGCGCCTGACCGACGGCCTGATCGACCGCCTGCAGACCGAGCGCGACCCGCAGCGCCGCGCCCGCATCTACGGCTTCCCGACCCAGTTCGCCGGCCTGCGGCCGATGCTGCAGGAGTTCGCCAACGCCGTCTTCTCGCCCTCGCCTTACGAGGCCGACCCGCTGCTGCGCGGCGTCTACTTCGTCAGCGGCACGCAAGAAGGCACGCCGATCGACCGTGTGCTGGGCGCCGTGGCGCGCAGCTACCGGCTTGAGCGTGCAGTGATCGCGCCCAACCAGGCCAGCGGCAAGAGCTACTTCCTCAACCGGCTGCTGGGCGAGGTGGTCTTCGCCGAAGCGGGCATCGCCGGCACCAACCCGAAGTGGGAACGCCGTCGCACGCTGCTGACCGCCGCGGGCTACGMCGCCGTCGGCGTGCTCAGCATCGGCCTCGTGGCACTGTGGAGCACCAGCTACGTCAACAACCGGCGTTATGTGGCTGATGTGGCGTCGCGTACGGACGACGTGCGCAAGCTGCTGCAGACCACGCCCAACCGCGCGACGGCCGACATCCTGCCGGTCGTTCCAGCGCTCGATGCCACGCGCGGCCTGGCCGGCCAGTTGGACGACGTGCCCTGGTCGCTAGGCTACGGCCTGTTCCAGGGCCAGAAGCTCGACAGTGCGTCGCGTGCCGCCTACCAGCGCATGCTGGCCGATGCCGTGCTGCCCCGCCTGGCGCTGCGCATCGAAGAGCAACTGCGCCAGTCCGACGACGCGCCGGAAACGCAGTACGAGGCGCTCAAGGCCTACCTGATGCTGCACGACCCCGAGCATTTCGATGCCGAGACCTTGCAGCGGCACATCGAGGCCGATCTGGACAACCAGCGCCGCGAGCTGACACCGGACCAGCGCGCCCAGCTGTCAACCCACCTCGGCGCGCTGCTGTCGCAAGGCGCGGTGGTCTCGCCGATCGCGAGCGACAAAGACATCGTCAACGCCAGCCGCATGCACCTGGCCAGCCTCACGCTGCCGCAGCGCATCTACAACCGCATGCGCTACCGCGGCCTGGGCCAGGAGTTCCCCGAGTTCAACGCCGTGCGCGCCGCGGGCAACAACGCCGCGCTGGTCTTCACCCGCACCAGCGGCGCCCCGCTGACCCAGGGCGTTCCAGGCCTGTACACCCGCGACGGCTACCACCGCGGCTTCGAGCGCCACGTCGACGACGTGGCCGAAGAACTGACGCGTGAGCAAGGTTGGGTGCTGGGTGTCGCCGAACCCACTCAGAACGTGGCCACCGTCGTGCGCGGCGGCCGTACCCCGGCCGACGACGCCCGCCGCCTGTACCTGGACGACTACGCGGCAACGTGGGAGGCCTACATCGCCGACATCCGCCTGCAGCCCATGACCAGCCTGGCCCAGTCGGTGCAGATGTCGCGTTTGCTCTCGGCGCCAGACAGCCCGCTGCCGCTGCTGATGAAGGCCATCTCGCGCGAGACCACGCTGGCCGGTGGTGACTCGGTGGTCGACAAGGCCAGCGACAAGGCCGCCGGCGTGGTGCGCCAGTCACGCGACCGCATCGCCGACCTGCTCTCGGC
>NZ_JBFUGE010000363.1:0-6209 GCF_056403075.1 Ideonella sp. P3_A4
GTCCAGGCCACGCAACCTGCCTTGCTCGAACACGGCATCCACCTGATCGTTCAGCAGGTGGGGCAGGGGGGCGAGCTGATCATCGGCGATTCGCATCACTACGGCGCCACGCCGGGGCTGTTTCAACACGAGACCGTCGACCAACTGATCCTGGCCGAGGCCAAGGCGCTGCTGCAGCGGCCACTGCGCGTGACCGAACGCTGGCAAGGCATCTACGCCAGCGGGCCGCGCCCGTACGAGGTGCTGCATCCGGCACCCGGCGTGCGTGCCGTGGCCATCACATCGGGCGTGGGCATGAGCATCGCGCTGGCGCTGGCTGAGCGGCACCTGGGTGGTTGAACCGCAATGTTTGTCACCCAGCTGAAAGCCTTCTTCGCGGTGGCGCGCCTGGGCAGCGTGACCCAGGCGGCGAAGCAGCTGGCGATCAGCCAGCCGTCGGTCACCGCGCAGATCCGCGCGCTGGAGGCGCACTACGGCGTCGAGCTGTTCCACCGCCAGGGCGGCCGGCTGCGCCTCAGTGACGAAGGCATTCGTTTGCTGCCCGCCGTCGACCAGCTGCTGCAGCATGAGATCAAAGTCGAGTTCGCGCTGCGCCAGGCCGGCGACACCTACCGCGGCAACCTGCGTGTCGGTGCGACCGCACCGTACTACGTGCTGGACATCCTGCAGCGCTACCGCGAACGCTACCCGCTGGTCGAGACCAGCCTGAGCGCCGGCAACTCGCAGCAGATGATCGACGCGCTGCTCGAATCACGCGTCGACATCGCCACTTCGTCGCATCTTGAGACCGACAAGCGGCTGCACCGCGCCGTGCTCGGCGAAGACCCGCTGGTGTTGATGCTGCGCCGCGACCACCCGCTGGCGCAGCGCCGGCAACTTGGGTTGGGCGATCTGGCCGGATGCGACCTGATCCTGCGCGAACGCGGCTCGATGACGCGTCGCCTGACCGAAGAGGTGCTGGAGAAGGCGGCCGTCTCGCCCCGCAACGTGACCGAAATCGCCAGCCGCGAAGCGATCCGCGAGGCTGTGCTGCGTGGTCTGGGCGTCAGCCTGTTCGCCCGGCACGAGGCGGCCGCGCACGCAGAGCTGGTGGTGCGGCCCTTCGTGGATGAGATGCCATGCGTTGTCGAATACCTCTACTGCCTGCGGGAGCGACAGGCATCGCGCCTGATCGCCGCGTTTTTGCAGGTGGCGGGCGACGTCGAGGCGCAGGCCGATTAGGGCCTGCTTCGTCTTGTCGCGTGGCTTCTCTCAGCGTGAGGCCGCGATGTACCGGCTCAGTGCGTGGGCATCAGCTTGCTGACCCATTCGCTCTTCGCCTCGTCGAAGCGGTACGTCATCAGGAAACGCACGGTCTCCATGTTGACCTGTTCGCGCGTCAGCTTGCTCATGTCGCGCGCGGCGCCCATGGTCACCCAGGTGCCGGTCGGTTCGTCGAAGCTGTGCATGCGCAGCCAGTCGTCGCGCATGGCCAGCACCTCGGAGCGCGACTTCACGCCGGTGGGCGGCTCCATGTTGGACTTCAGCACCCATTGGCCGGTGAGCTCGTCCCAGTGCATCAGCCTGAGGAAGGTTTCGCGGTCCATCTTGACCTGCTCGCGGGTGAGCGGGCCGTCCGCATAGGCCAGGCTGCCGAAGGTGGCCAGTGTGCTAACGAGCAAAAGGGTGATGCCAATCTTGGTCTTCATGGGAAGGTCTCCAAAGGAAATGTTGAAACGATGAATGCGACGCACTGCCTTGGTGTCGTGGGGCACTTCCCCCGCCTTCAGCCGGCCGCTAGCAACGTAGTCGCACGAGTCGTTTCGAACTTACAGGCGCAGGCTGCGACGGGTTTCCGTTGCTCTCCCGCACAGGCCTGCACAGTGCATTCCTTTAGATCAGCCACAGGCTGCCCGGCCTGGTTTGCTTGAGCCCTCCCGCTCAGACAAAGTCGACGAACTTGCTGAACGGCATCTCGCGCAAACGCTTGCCCGTGACGGCGAAGATCGCAGCGGCCAGGGCCGGCGCTGCCGGGGGCACGGGCGGCTCGCCCACGCCGCGCACGCGCGGTCCGTTCTCCAACCCTCGCACGACGATCTTCGGACACTGGTCCAGGCGCATGCCCGGGTGCAGCGGAAAGTTGGTCTGCTGCGCCATGCCGTCGGCGTAGGTGATCTCGCAGTTCATCGCATGCCCCAGCGCCCAGACCACCGCGCCCTTGACGTGGTTGTCGAAGTTCACCGGATCGACGACACGGCCCACGTCCACCGCGACGAAGACGTTGTCGATGCGAATACCTTTGTCCGTTTTGGTGACCTCCACGACCTCGGCCACCGGTACGCCGAAGCTTTCGACGAAGGCCAGCCCGCGCCCACGGTTGGGCTCGAGCTTCGCGCCCCAGTTCGACATCTGGCCCACCGCTTCCAGCACCTTGCGCGAGACCTCGTGGTTGCACAGGCGCAGTCGCTCTTGCAGCGGGTCGGCGCCGGCGGCATGGATGAGCTCGTCGAGCAATGCGTTGGCGAAAAAGCCCTGCGAGGACGCGCCCACCGAGCGCCAGGAACTCGTGGGGGCGAGCTCCGGCACCTTGTAGGCCCGCATGCGGAAGTTGGGGATGGCGAAGGGCTGGTTCCAGGCGCCGGCAGCGATCTGGCCGTCTGCGCCAGGTGGCCGGGCCTGACCCAGGCGCGCCGACTGCGAGGCTGATGAGCTGACGGTGGCGACCTGCAGGTCATAGGCGTCGACCTTGCCGTCCTTGACCACGCCCTTGCCGCGCGCCATGCCGATCTGGCGCGGGAAGTCGTGTGCGAAATCTTCCTCGCGCGAGTAGGTGAGCTTGACCGGCGTGCCGGGCATCTGCTTGGCGATCTCTGCGCACAGCGTGACGTTCTCGAACTCCAGCCGATGGCCGAAGCTGCCGCCGGCGTATTGCTGGTGAAAGCGTACCTGCTCAGGCTTGTGGCCGGTGACGGCCGCCACCTTCTGCTGCACGAAGCGCGGCATCTGGTGGGCGACCCACACGTCCACGCCGTCCGGGCCGACCTTGACGATGGCGTTCAGCGGCTCCAGCGGCTGGTGCGCCACATAGGGCGCCTTGTACTCCGCCTCGATGACCTGGCCTTGCGTCAGGGCCTGCTCGACGTTGCCGTCGTGGCGCCATTCCTTGTCCAGCCGCTCGGGTGTGAAGCTGGCGGCGACCGCGGACCAATGCCCTTGCATGTCGGCCGGGTAGGGGGCTGGCCCCCAGTCGCACTCGATGGCCTTGACGGCCTGGAACGCGCGCCAGGTGTTGTCGGCGATCACTGCGACGCCGTTGGTGACGGGGACGATCTTCTTCACGCCGCGCAGCGTCTTGGCCTTCGCGTCGTCATAACGGTTGAGCTTGCCGCCCTGGCGAGGGTTCACCTTCACGGCGGCGTGCACCATGCCTTCCATCGACAGATCAAGGCCGTAGCGCTGCGTGCCGGTGGATTTGGCCACGATGTCCAGGCGCTGCACCGGCTTGCCGATCAGGCGCCATTGCGAAGGCTCGCGCAACGTCACGTTGCTGACCGGCTCCAGCGTCGCGGCGAGCTCGGCCAATTCGGTGTACTTGAGCTCCTTGCCATCGGGCAGTTGCACCGCGCCATGGGCCGTCTTCAACTGCGCCACGGGCACGCCGGTCTTCTTCGACGCTGCAAGCTTCAGCGTCTCGCGCGCGACGGCACCGGCTTCGCGCAGCTTGTCGAAGCTGTCGGGCACGGTCGATGAGCCGCCCGTGACCATGACGCCCATGACCTTGAACAAGCCGCCCATCGCGCCCCGCATGGTTTCGGCCTGGAAGCTCGTGTCGTGCGACAGAAAGGGCACCTGTTCGCTGGCCAAAGCGCGGTTGTAGTAGGCCGGTGCCGGCGTGCCCGGCTCGATGCGGAACTGGCCGAACTCGATGTCCAGCTCTTCGGCAATGAGCAGCGCCTGAACCGAGTGGGCGCCCTGGCCCAGGTCGACGTGCGGGGTGATCAGGGTCACCGCGTCCTTGTCGATCCTGACCCAGGGGCTGAGGGCGGCCTCGCCGGGCTTGAGCCCTTCGCGCAGCGGGTTGGCGTGTGGCTTGCGGACCTGGTAGACGCCGAACACGACCCCGCCAGCGACGGCGGCAGAGCCGATGAGAAAGGTTCGACGCGCAATGGTGGCGACGCGGCCCATGCTCAGGCTCCCTTCAGGGTTTTGGCGGCGGTCTTGACCGCCTCGCGGATGCGAGGGTAGGTGCCGCAGCGGCACAGGTTGGCGCCCATCGCCGTGTCGATCTCGGCATCGGTGGGGACGGCACGGGCATTCGCCAGGAAGGCGGCCGCCGTCATGATCTGGCCTGACTGGCAGTAGCCGCATTGCGCGACCTGGTGCTCGATCCAGGCCTTCTGCACCGCGTGCAGTGCCTCGGGCTGCCCGAGCCCCTCGATCGTCACGATGGGCGACGCCACCGCGCTGGCCGGCATGGAGCACGAGCGGACGGCTGCGCCCCCGATGTGCACGGTGCAGGCACCGCAGTAGCCGATGCCGCAACCGTACTTCGGACCGGTGATGTGCAGCTCGTCCCGCAGCACCCACAGCAAGGGCATCTCGGGCTCGACATCGACCTCATGGTCATGCCCATTCACGTTCAACTTCATCGCGGCTCCTTGCGTGGCGGATCCAGGTGACAGGCAGGCGGCAATGGTTTCGATCTTCCAGCTGCCCTTCGCTTGGGGGGCGAGCTTACACGAATACAAATTCTCTTAAAAGGGATTTTTCGTTCGGATGCTCGCCGGGGCCAGCAGAGTCCTTTGTCGGCCATTCGCGCAACATCGTACAGAGGCTTGTGCTCATGGTACTTGTCGGTGGCGACAAGTTCTGATCGTAATCCTCGAAGTCCAAAGTCGCCACTTTTCTACTTGTAGGCGAATATTTATTCGTCTATTCTCTCGTCCCATGAAGCCGAAAGACGAGAAAAAGCTGGACGCCGTGGTGGCCGCAACCTGCCGCATGGCGGCCGAGCGCGGGCTGCTTGGGCTGACCCTGGGCGAGATCGCCAAGGCCGCCGGCATCGGCACCAGCACGCTCTACGTCTACTTCGCCGACAAGGAGGCGCTGTTCAACGAGGTCTACCGCCGCGCCAAGCGCGAGGCGATGGATTTCTACGGAGGCGAGATCGATCCGGGCGCCCCCGTCAAGAGCCGGGTGCGCAACGTGTGGAACCGGATGCTGGACCACCGGCTGCGGCGCCACGACGAGGTCAGCTTCATGGAGCAATTCATCGGCTCGGCCTACATGACCGAAGAGGTCCGCGCCTACACCAACAAGCTCGGGGAGGGGCTGCTGCACATCGTCACCGAAGGGCAGCAGCAAGAGATCCTGAAGACCATCCCGGTCCCGTTCCTGGCCTCGTTCTTCATCGGGTCGGTTCGCGAAACCGCGCGGCTGATCCGCGGGGGAGCGATCACCGACGGCGAAGACAGCCGTGCGATCGCGTTCCAGCTCTGCTGGGACGGCATCCGCGCCTGAGTTCTCGTCTTGTTTGACATCCCTTTTCTGAAAGACGCTACCGCCATGTCTGCCGAATCGTCCCCCGTCGTCCTCATCACCGGCGCCTCGTCCGGCATCGGCCTGGCCGCCGCGAATCTGTTTGCTGAACGCGGGTGGCGCGTGGCCGCCACCATGCGCAAGCCCGCCGACGGCGCGGCGCTGGCCGAGCACCCCGGGCTCAAGCTGCTGCCGCTGGACGTGACCAATGCCTCTTCGGTTACCGCGGCCGTTGCCGCCGCGCTGGAGGCATTCGGCCGCATCGATGCGGTTGTCAACAACGCTGGCTACGGGCTGTTCGGTCCTTTCGAAACAGCGAGCGACGAGCAGATCCAGCGCCAGTTCGCCACCAATGTGGAAGGCGTCTTTGCCGTGACCCGCGCCGTGCTGCCGACCATGAGGCGCCAGGGCAGCGGCACGATCATCAACGTCGCCTCCCTCGGCGGCCTGATCGCGCTTCCGTTCTACTCGCTGTACAACGCGACCAAGTTCGCCATCGTCGGTTTCACCGAGTCGCTGTCCTACGAACTCGCGCCGCTGGGCATCCGTGCCAAGTTCATTGCACCGGGTGGTGTGGCCACCGAGTTCGCGGGCCGATCGCTCGCGCGCACGTYCGCAGACGGCGAGCACGCCTATGGCGACTCGTTGTCCAAGGCGATGGCGGCGATGGGTGCTCGACGCGGCAACTACTC
>NZ_JBFUGE010000364.1:0-6193 GCF_056403075.1 Ideonella sp. P3_A4
GTTGCAATGAGAGCCTTGACCCTCGCGCGGTGACCCTCGCGCTGTTCAGACGCCATGCGGACGGTCCGGCCCTGTCGCCGGATCCACCATGGCCCCAAGCGCCGCGCATCCGAGCGCATGAAGTGTGACGTGCCCGACAATCGAGCCAGCGCGCCGTCTCGGTCAGCGCTCAGTTCCACGCCACCATCAGGACAAGAACCATGACCTCACCCATGTACATCCAATCGGTTCCAGTCTTCAAGCAAATGCTGAGTGCGATGAAGGCCGTGCTGGCAAAGGCTGAAACACACGCCACCGCCAACGCCATCGAGCCTGATGCGTACCTGCAAGCACGGCTGTTCCCCGACATGTTTGCCTTGCTGAAGCAGGTGCAGATTGCGGCGGACTTTGCGCGCGGCGTTTGTGCCCGTCTTGCGGGGGTGGCGGTCCCGGCCAATGAAGGACAGGAGAAGAGCTTCGCTGACCTGGCCGCAATGCTGGAGGAAAGCCTGTCATTCCTGGACAGCCTGCAGGTCGCACAGTTCGAAAACAGCGAAGAGCGCGAGATCGTCTTGCGCCCTGGCACGCCCAAGGAAAAGAAGTTCGGCGCCCAAGCCTATCTTTCCCACTATGGATTGCCGCAGTTTTTCTTTCACGTCACCACCGTCTACGCCATCCTGCGTCACAACGGCATCCAGATCGGCAAGAAGGACTACATGGGCGCGTACTGAGCAGGCAGCCTGCACGGCACACGTCAAGGCATGCGGGTAGGGAGAGAATCACCGTTTGGACTAAGACAGCCTGTCCCTATCGACAGCTGATGCCGTCAGACCGCTCATGACCGACGCTCAATACACGACCTTGCCGCAGTGGCCCAACGCTTATCCGCCCAGCGGCGCCAGCGCCACCCTGAAACTCCTCAACGAGGATTTCATCGTGACCGAAATGCCGCTGCAGCTGCCCTCCGGTGAGGGCGAACACATCTGGCTGGACATCGAAAAGAACGGTGCCAACACCGCCTTCGTCGCCCAGCAACTGGCCGAGGCGGCCAGCGTGCAGGAAAGAGACGTGGGCTATGCCGGCCTCAAGGACCGCTACGCCATCACCCGTCAGTGGTTCAGCATCTATCTGCCGAAGGGCGAGACGCCCGACCTGACCCTGCTTCAGCACCCGGAATTCAAGGTACTGAGTCAGAGCCGCCACGTGAAAAAGCTGCGCCCTGGTGATCTGCAGGGCAACCGATTCCGCATCGTGCTGCGTGACGTGACCGGCAACCGCGACGCCATTGAGGCCAATCTCAAGTCCGTTGCGTCACACGGCGCGCCCAACTACTTCGGCGCTCAGCGTTTCGGCTTTGAGGGCGGCAACGTCGAACAGGGCCGGGCCATGCTGGCGCGGGAGATCCGGGTGCGCAACCCGAAGAAGAAAGGCATCTACCTGTCGGCGGTGCGCTCCTTCGTCTTCAATGAAGTGCTGGCGCTGCGAATTCAGCAGGGCCTCTGGGGCAAGACCCTGCCCGGTGACGTGATGGACGAGGCGGGCCGGCCCACCGGACCGCTCTGGGGACGGGGCCGCGTGATCACCACCGATCAAGCGCAAGCCCTGGAAAACGGAGTGGCTGAACGTCATGCCACCTTGTGCGGTGGCATGGAATACGCCGGTCTGGATCAGGAGCGCCGCGCCCTGGTGGCGAGCCCGGTGGACATGTCATGGGAATGGCCGCAAGCCAATCAACTGGTGATCACGTTCTCCTTGTCCGCCGGGACTTACGCCACTTCCGTTCTGAACGAAATCCTCCGCACCACGGAGCCTGACCGGCACACAGAGAACGAGTCTGCGGCTGGCGAATGACGGTGTCCTCACCTCGGGTTGGAGGGTGCAGACCCTGTTCCTGGCATACCGTTTCCTGAGAGGCACCCTTCCAGCTCAGCGCATCACGATCAGCTGAACCCGCCGGTTCGTGCTGCGGCCTTCGCGGGTGTTGTTGTCGGCCAGGGGCGCAGATTCACCATAGCTGATCGTTGCCATGCGCGCCAGTGGCAGGCCGGCGCGGGCCAGGTGCAGGCGCACGGCTTCCGCCCGCTGGAGGCCCAGTTGCTGGTTGACCGTGTCGCTGCCGGTCGCGTCGGTGTGACCCTGGATTTCGACGAACACCGGCTGGTTGTCGGCCTTGAGCCTGGCAACCAGTTGGTCGAGTTCCTGGCCGGCCTGCTCGGTGAGCTGGAAGTGGCCCGACTTGAATTTGATCTTGTCATCGGTCAGCACGGTGCTCATCAGCAAGGTGGGCGCGGGCAGATTCTTGGCGGCCTGGGCGCGGGCCGCAGCCTCCTGCTCCAAGGTCACGATGCGCGCCTCGCTGCCCTGCAGCCGGCCATCCAGGGCCTTGAGGCCGTTGTCGTGCGCCTGCACGCGGGTGCCAAGGCCGTCCACGCTGGTCTGCACCGGAGCGACAGTCTCTCTAACGAAATCCTTGGTGGCGCAAGCGCTCAGCAACATGACGCTGCTGGCGACGATCAGGGGCGAAAGTCTCGACATCGGTAGACTCGTGGAGGAAGAAAGAGCTGTGACTTTAGGCACTCCTCTTGGACAAACGTACCGAGCTGTGAGCAATCCTTGCGCCGTTAACCGGGCTGAACAAAGCTTACCGTTCTGCGCCACGTCGCGACGGGCACAGATCGGCTAAGGCTCTGTCCAGGCCTTCGGCTGCGGCGAGGGCCCTGTCGCGTTGCGTGAGGGCTTGGTCGCGCTCTGACAGTTGCTGCGTCTGGTCCTGCACTAGCTTGAAGGCCCAGGACTCCCGAATCTGCTCGAACTGATAGGCGTTCAGGAAGCGATCCAGAGTCTGCGGCGTCGGCTGCTGAGCCATGGCCGCTGTGCTGATCGCCGTGAGCAACACAAGCAAGAGCTTTCTCATGATGTCCCACCTCCTGAGGCACGGGCGCAACCACCGTAAGATCGGCCCTTCTTCCAACAATGAACTGAGAGGGAGGGCCATGCCCCAGATCTTCAATGCGCGCACGTTCGCGCGCTCCGTACGAGTCTCCGCCGTTCTGACGGTTGTCGCAATCGGCTCGTTGCCGGCCTTCGATGCCCAGGCGGCAAGCAAGCCCGCCAGGCTCCTGCACGCATTCACCAGCTCGACCGACGGCTACGGCGCCGCCCCTGCCTTGCAGCATGGCGCCGACGATCGCTTCTACGGCGTGAATTCGCTCGAAGGGCCGCGGGGCGGCGGGACGGTCTATGCCGTCGACAAAGACGGCAACTTCACCGTGCTGCATGCATTCAATTCGCTGACGGAAGGTAGCGAGCCGATGCACCGGGTCGCGATCGCGGAAGACGGACTGATGTACGGCGTGCTCAAGAGTGGGGGAAGCGGTTGCGGCGCAATTTTCCGGCTGAGCACCACCGGCGCCTCGTTCGCGATCATGTACAAGCTCAAGGGGACCACGGACGGATGCTGGTCGTCGAGCGGTTTGGTGCGAGGGGCCGATGGTTCGTACTACGGCACCACCACTTCCGGCGGCAGCAGTGGCTGGGGAACGGTGTTCCGATGGGATCCGCTGAAAGGGTTCAAGACCTTGCACCACTTCACCCGTGCGAACGGCGACGGCGGCTATCCGCTCAACGGCGTGACTTTGTCAGCCGATGGCCAATCCGTCTACGGCGTGACCAACCGTGGCGGCAGCGAAGACGGCGGCGTGCTGTTCAAGGTGCAGGCGGACGGGACGGGCTATCAGGTCCTCCACTCGATGGAGGAGTCCTTCGGCAGTTGGGCCTCGAGTGAGTTGACGCTCGCGAAGGACGGCAACTTCTACGGCGCGACGGRGCGCGGCGGATCCACCAATCACGGGACCCTCTATCGCATGACGCCATCCGGAGAGACTTCGCTGGTCTATGCGTTCCAGAGCTTCGGCGTCGCCGGCTATTCACCCGCCGGTCCATTGACCGAGGGCAGAGACGGACTGCTCTATGGAACGACGCAATATGACGGGGCCAACAAGAACGGCACGCTCTTCGCCCTTGGCCGCGACGGCCAGATGACGATCATGCACGCGTTCTCCGACGACGACGCCATCGGGTCCAATGCCAGAGGCGGCCTCGCCAAGTCGGGTGGCTACCTCTACGGCGCCACCGGCAGCCGCCCCGGTTCGCTCTTCCGCATCAGGAAGCTGCTGCCGGAGACGCAGCAGTGACTTGATGTGAGCTGTTGGCGACATGGTCGGGTGCGAGCCCCCATGTCACCCGTCAACTCCTCGGCTCGAAGAAGAGGCGGTGTTACGCGTATACCGCCGCTGGATGGCCCAGCCCGGCAGGCCGTCCAGGCTCATGCCCAAGAGCGAGCGGGCCACCAGTCCGGCTCTTCCGGAAAGGCGCTCTGGATCCACTCGGCTTCTGTCATGGCCGTGTCGTTGACACGTTCGACGTAAGGGGCCTGCCGCAGGCAAGTCCCCGTGACGGAGCGACTAGGCGGCATTCGAACCTGACTGGTGCGTTCGGCGTAAAGCGTCAGGCTCTCTACTTTGGCCGAAAGAGCGCACAAAGCTTGTTCCCATCGGGATCGCGCACGTATGCCAGATACAGTGCCCCAAGCTTGCCTTCGCGAAGCCCCGGAGGCTCTTCGATCGACGTGCCGCCGCTTGCTACGGCGACGCTATGGAATTGATGAACTTGCTCCGGCGAGGAGCACTTGAAGCCGATGGTGCCACCATTTGCGAAAGTGGCGGACTCTCCATTGATCGGCTGGCTGACACAAAACGATCCGCCGTCATGTCGATAGAAGAGGCGAAGCTGGCCGGTCTTGTTTTCATTTTGAAGCGGCTCTCCGGCACCAAGCACACCGAGAACCGCATCGTAAAAGCGCTTGGAGCGCTCAATGTCATTCGATCCGACCATGACGTGGCTAAACATCTGCTTGTCCTTCGATTAATTTCTGCTTGACTACTGAATGGCGAATGATGGCGAAACCGCTCGTGCAGCCTAACGTTCGACGTACCGGGCAACCCGCTTGCGGGACGTCCCCTTGACGGAGGGGTTAGGCAGCGGATTGATCTTTGATGCGACGCCCAAAGGAGATTCTGTTCAGATACCAAAGGTACCAGCCGAATGCCGGAAGCGCTCCTACTAGTGTTGGGAGGAGAACGAAGCCTAGTGATTCAAGGTCACCGCCTGCCACGGCCGTGGCTCGCCGAAGCCAGGCCGCGAAGACAGCGAAGGGAACAATGAGTGCTGGCCAGCGCAAGTTGATTACCCACTTGCGGAATAGCAGGAAGAATACGAAAGCCGRGGCGCCAACGATGACAAGGGACGCGACGAGCCCAGCCAACAGGAAGAGGCGGCGCCAGTCGTTGGGGGTTCCCATATTGGAAGCAAAGCATGCGCTTGCACTGAGACCGACTACGCATGCAAGGACAAACTTGTTTCGGAAGGGGGTCATTGATGAATACTTGACGTGGGTTGAACCGCAATCGGCCGGCATGAGTGGAAGCCGAGCCTTCGGTGGCCGCAGACTACTCTTCGGTCAACCACCCTTGCGGCTCCATCCTGCTGTTCCAGAAGAGCACACGGCCATGGCGGGTGTAGTCGCCGACGAAGAGCACGAAGTAGGAATCGGCACCCTCTCCTCTTCGCTCGTATTGGAAGGCGCCCAACTCGGAGACGACAGGGGCGACCCCCGCCTCCTGCAGCGACGCGGCGTAGTGCCCGTGCTTCTGCTCGTAGCCTATCAAGGCCCGAACCATCGGATCGCCGGCAGCCTTCACCACTTCCAAATCAACCGCGGGAGCCTGGGGAGTGCACGCCGCAACGGCAAGACACAGCGCGAAGTGGATCCTGCGAATGGAGTGTCCGAACAGGCCGGCCACATTCATCGACGCCAGGCTCACACCGGCTCCACCGTCACCCCCACCATCGGCTGCGCCCTGCCCCCTCCCCTGATCACCCCGCGCAACGGCGCCACATCCGCATAGTCCCGCCCCCACGCCAGCGTGACGTGGTCGGTGCCGGCGGGGACGGCGTTGGTCGGGTCCAGCGCGACCCAGCCTTGGGTCGGGCACCAGACCTGGACCCAGGCGTGTGAGGCGTCGGCGCCGACGAGTTTGGGTTGGCCGGGTGCGGGCTTGGTGAGCAGGTAGCCGCTGACGTAGCGTGCCGCCAGGCCGAGGGATCGGCAGGCGCCAATCATCACGTGGGCGAAGTCTTGGCAGACGCCGTGCAG
>NZ_JBFUGE010000365.1:0-6191 GCF_056403075.1 Ideonella sp. P3_A4
GCGCCGACCATGGGGGCCAGCACGACGTAGAACAGCGCGAACATCGGGATCAGCGCTGGCGTCTGCCAGCCCGGAGCCCCGGTGGTTTTGAGCAGCTCGATCGCCCCGACCAGCAATGCGTTGTCTGCCAGCGAGCTGAAGAACTGCGCTGACATGATGGTGTAGAAGCCTTTTTTCATGCGGCTGAGCGCCGTGCGCCTTCGGATGGGCGCGCCAGGGCGGGGTCTCGTCTCCAGAGAGCAAAAAGCGTGGGGTTTATAGCATGCGAGGTTGGCAGCTCGCCCAAGCGCCAGCCCAGCCCCGCGGCCGCCAACCAAGTGTCACTGGCAGAATTCCCGGCGAAGGAAAGACCACCCATGCCCCGCCCGATCGAAGCCCTGATCCACACCGAAGCCCTGGCCCACAACCTGTCGAGGGCCCGCGAATGCGCGCCTGATGCGCGGGTCTGGGCGGTGGTCAAGGCCAATGCCTATGGCCATGGCGTCGAGCGGGCGTATGCCGGTTTGCGCGGCGCTGACGGCTTTGCGCTGCTGGACCTGAACGAGGCAGAGCGCCTGCGCGCGCTCGACTGGCGCGGCCCGATCCTGCTGCTCGAAGGCGTGTTCGAGCCACGCGACCTGGAGCTGTGTTCGCGCCTGAACCTGTGGCACGTGGTGCATTGCGAGCAGCAGATCGACTGGCTGGCTGCGCACAAGACACACCAGCCGCACCGGGTGTTCCTGAAGATGAACAGCGGCATGAACCGGCTCGGTTTCCGCCCGTCCGCCTTCCGCACTGCATGGGCGCGGCTCAATGCATTGCCGCAGGTCGACGAGATCGCGTTGGTCACGCACTTTTCCGATGCGGATGCCGACCGCTTCGGCGCCAACGGCATCGCGCACCAGGTGCAGGCCTTCCACGAGGCGACGCATGACCTGCCGGGCGAGCGCTCGCTGGCCAACAGCGCGGCCACGTTGCGTCACCTGGGCGATGCGCGGGTGCGGTCGGACTGGGTGCGCGCCGGCATCATGAGCTACGGCGGTGTGCCGGACTACCCGGAGCACGACGGCGCGTACTGGAACCTGCGCCCGGCGATGACGCTTCGCTCACGCCTGCTGGCGGTGCAGTCGATCGAGCCGGGCGAGTCGGTCGGCTACGGCAGTGCCTTTGTCGCCGAACGGCCGCAGCGCATCGGCATCGTCGCCTGCGGCTACGCCGATGGCTACCCGCGCCACGCCGGCAGCGGCACACCCGTGCTGGTCGACGGTGTGCGCACCACGACGGTGGGCCGCGTGTCGATGGACATGATCGCGGTCGACCTGACGCCGGTGCCTGCTGCGCAAATGGGCAGCGAAGTCACGCTGTGGGGCGAAGGCCCGCGCGGCACGCGGCTGCCGATCGACGAGGTGGCGCGCGCCGCCGGCACGATTGGCTACGAGCTGATGTGCGCGTTGGCGCAACGTGTGCCTGTCACGGTCGTCTGAACTTCAACGAAAGGGCCGTGATGGACCTGCCTTCGCACCAGCTGTCGATGACCGTGCTGATGACGCCCGACATGGCGAACTTCAGTGGCAACGTGCACGGCGGCACGATCCTGAAACTGCTCGACCAGGTCGCCTACGCCTGCGCCAGCCGCTACGCCGGGCGTTACGTGGTCACGCTCAGCGTCGACCAGGTGATGTTCCGCCAGCCCATCCACGTCGGTGAGTTGGTGACCTTTCTCGCGTCGGTCAACCACACCGGCACCTCGTCAATGGAAATCGGCATCAAGGTCGTCGCCGAGAACATCCGCACCCAGGTCGTGCGGCACGCCAACAGCTGCTTCTTCACGATGATCGCGGTCGGCGACGACGGCAAGCCGGTCGCGGTACCGCCGCTGCAGCCGTCCACCCCGGACGAAAAGCGCCGTGCCGAGAACGCCAAGGTGCGGCGCCAGCTGCGCAGCGAGATGGAGCAACGCCAGCGCGAGATGCGCTCGGCCACGCCGCCCGTCGACACAGCATGAAACCGGCGCCACGCGTCGACGAGGCCGAGGTCGACTTCAGCGCGATCCGGGCCCAGGGCGCGGGTGGTCAGAACGTCAACAAGGTGTCGAACGCAGTGCATCTGCGCTTCGACATTCGCGCCTCGTCGCTGCCGGATGCCTTGAAGGAGCGGCTGCTGGCCTGGCCCGATGCGCGCATCAGCGCCGACGGCGTGGTGGTGATCAAGGCGCAGGAGCACCGCAGCCTGCCGATGAACCGCGCCGACGCGATGGCGCGGCTGCAGGAGCTGGTCGACGCCGCAGCCCATGTGCCGAAGGCGCGGCGGGCGACCAAGCCGACGCGGGGTTCTCAGCAGCGGCGATTGGCCGGCAAGGCGATTCGCGGCGCGGTCAAGGCCGGCCGCGGACCCGTACGCGACTGACCGTCAGGCCGCCCGCTTGAAGGTCGCCAGCAGTGCACCGGCGACGACGAACAGGCTGCCGAACACGCGGTTGGTCGTGCGCATCTGGCGCTGCGTGCGCAGCAGGCCCAGCACACGCGAGGCCAGTGCAGCGTAGCCGCTCATCACACAGAACTCGACGACACCAAAGGTCGCGCCGATCACCAGGTACTGCGCGAGCAGCGGCTGGGCGGTGTCGACGAACTGCGGCAGCACCGCGATCAGGAACACCGTGCCCTTGGGATTCACGGCGTTGACGGTCCAGCCGCGCAGGACGAGCGCGCGGGTGCTCATCTGGCCGGCGCCCTCGTCGCGTGCAACCAGCGGTGCGGCCGGGGCGCGCCATTGCTGGATGCCCAGCCAGACCAGGTAGGCGACACCCAGCCATTTGACGACGCTGAAGGCGGTGTTGGAGGTGGCCAGCAGGGCACCCAGACCGACACCGACGACCGCCAGCTGGGTCCACACGCCGAGTGCCAGGCCAAAGGCAATGCGCTGGCCACGTTGATAGCCGTGGTTCAGGCCGGCGCCCATCGCGGCGATGGCACCGGGGCCGGGTGACAGGCTGATCGCGACCGTCGCCAGAAAGAACGGGATCCAGGTGCCAAGTTCCACCGCGGGCTTTCAAAGCAGCCGCAAGCGGCCGGAAGCCGGCAGTGTAGGAGGCAGCGGTTTTCCGACGCCGACGGTGGGTCGGATCGCGCCGCTCGGGCCGGGCGCGGGGGACTAATCGTCCCAACCCACCAGCGACAGCACCTGTTCGATGACGTCACCAGTGGCGGGCGTGCGGAACAGGCGGATGCCGGCGCGGTCGGCGCGGGCTCGCATCGCTGCGGTGCCCGGTTCGGCCAGCAAGGCCACCTGGCAGTCGGGCTGCGCCTTGCGCAGGCGCTGTGCAAAGGCCAGGCCGGTTTCGCCCGGCAGGTCGATGATCACCAGGTCGGTTTCGCCGTCGGCCACCTCGGCCAGCGCGCTGTCGGCGTCGTTCGCTTCGTTGACCCGCGCATCCGGCCAGCGGTTGCGGATCAGGCAGGCCGCGTGGGTTCGCGACACCGCACGGGCGTCGACCACGAGGATGGACGGAGCGAGAACGACGGCAGTGCTCATGGGAGTGTCGGAGGGCGGGTCCGCGAAGTGGAGGAAGTCTGCCAACGGATGATCGGCTTGGCGCGCTGACAATGAAGCCCGGAAACGCAGGTGGGTCCCCCCGCATTTCGCCTCTATTTCACGAAGCCGCGGCCAGGCCATGCGGCGCGTCACGATCTCTTCATGAGCAAGACCAAGTCGATCTATGTCTGCAGCCAATGTGGCGGCACCAGCCCCCGCTGGCTGGGCCAATGCCCGCATTGCCGGGCCTGGAACACGCTGGAGGAATCGGTCGCCGAGCCGGCCGCCGGCGCGGCCAAGAACCGCTTCCAGTCGCTGGCCAAGCCGCAGCCGGTGGCCACGCTGAGCGAGATCGAAGCCGCCGAGGTGGCACGCACGCCGACCGGGCTGGAAGAGCTGGACAGGGTGCTGGGTGGCGGCATCGTCGAAGGCGGCGTGGTGCTGATCGGCGGCGATCCCGGTATTGGCAAGAGCACCTTGCTGCTGCAAGCGGCCGACGTGCTGTCGCAGCAGATGAAGGTGCTGTACGTGACCGGCGAAGAATCCGGCGCCCAGATTGCGCTGCGAGCGCACCGGCTGGGCTTGCAGGGCAAGGCGCTGCGCGTGCTGGCCGAGATCCAGCTCGAACGCATCCAGGCGACGCTGGAAGCCGAGCAGCCGGCCTTCTGCGTCATCGACTCGATCCAGACGCTGTACTCCGACCAGCTGTCCAGCGCGCCCGGCTCGGTGGCGCAGGTGCGCGAATGTGCAGCGCAGCTGACACGTACTGCGAAGGCCTCCGGCTGCACCGTGGTGCTGGTCGGCCATGTGACGAAGGAAGGCGCGCTGGCTGGGCCGCGCGTGCTGGAGCACATCGTCGACACGGTGCTGTACTTCGAGGGTGACACGCACTCCAGCTTCCGGCTGGTGCGGGCGATCAAGAACCGATTCGGCGCGGTCAACGAGATCGGCGTCTTTGCGATGACAGAGAAAGGGCTCAAGGGCGTCAGCAACCCGAGTGCGATCTTCCTGTCGACCCACGGCGAGCCGGTGCCAGGCTCTTGCGTGATGGTCACATTGGAGGGCACGCGGCCGATGCTGGTCGAGATCCAGGCGCTGGTCGACTCGGGCGGACCGAGCCCGCGGCGGCTGTCGGTCGGGCTGGATCGTGATCGGCTGGCGATGCTGCTGGCGGTGCTGCACCGCCACGCCGGCGTCGCCTGCTTGGACCAGGACGTGTTCGTCAACGCGGTCGGCGGCGTGCGCATCAGCGAGCCGGCGGCCGACCTGGCGGTGCTGCTGGCCATCCGCAGCAGCCTCGCGGGCAAGCCGCTGCCGCGCGGCTTTGTCGCTTTCGGTGAGGTCGGCCTGGCTGGCGAGGTGCGGCCGGCGCCGCGTGGGCAGGAACGGCTGAAAGAGGCCGCCAAGCTGGGTTTCTCGGTCGCACTGGTGCCCAAGGCCAACGCGCCGAAAAAGCCGATCGAGGGCCTGACGATTCACCCGGTCGAGCGCATCGAGCAGGCGATCGATATGCTGCGCGAACTGAGCTGACCTCACACCGCCGTATGAGTGCAACCCCATTCCCGTCCACATTGCGTTGGGCGGTCTTGTCCGACATCCATGGCAACCTGCCAGCCCTCGAGGCGGTGGTGGCCGAGCTGGCAGCCGAAGGCATCACCCAGGTGGTGCAGCTTGGTGATGCCCTTTCTGGCCCGCTGTGGCCGGCTGAAACGGCCGATCGCCTGATCGAACTGGATTGGCCCGCGATCGCCGGCAACCACGAGCGCCAGGTGCTGACGCTGCCGCGCGAACGCCAAGGCGCCAGCGATGCCTTTGCCGCTGAGCGGTTGAACGAAGCGCAGCGTGCGTGGCTGCGCAGCCTGCCGCCCACGCGCTGGCTGGTGCCGGAGATCTTCTGCTGCCACGGGACGCCCGACAGCGACCTGGTCTACTTTCTCGAGACCGTCGTGCCGGGCCGCGACGTTGATGGGTCCAACGGCATCCGCCCGGCGACGGCCACGGAGTTGCACGAACGACTCGGCGCCGCGCGTGCGCCGGTGATCCTGTGCGGCCACACCCATGTGCCGCGCATTGCCACCGTCGATGCCTGTCTGCTGCTGAACCCGGGCAGCGTCGGCCTGCCGGCTTTCGATGACGACCACGGGCATCCGCACCGGGTTGAGAACGGCAGCCCACTGGCGCGTTGGGCAGTGGTCGAGCGGGGCGCGCAAGGATGGCGCGCTTCTCTGCGCGCCACACCTTATGACCACGAACAGGCGGCTCTACAGGCCGAGCGCAACGGCCGCGGCGATTGGGCCGATGCGTTGCGCACCGGCCGGGTTGGCCGCACCGAGCGTGATGTCGTGGCGGCGCGAGCCAGCGGAGCCGCCGCATGAACCGGGACGCCACGCTGAGTTGGGTGCTGGGCGTCGCCGCGGTGGCCGTTGGCTACGTGCAATGGGGCTGGCAAGGCGTGGTCTTGGCGACCACGCTGGTGGTGTTCTGGATGCTGTTGCAGTTCAGCCGCGCACTGCGCGTCATGCGCGACGCCGCTGCAGCACCGGTTGGCAGCGTCCCCAGTGCCGTGATGCTGCATTCGAAGCTGCGCCGAGGTCTGCGCCTGCCCCAGGTGCTGCGCCTGACGGGCAGCCTGGGTCGTCGAGTGGCTGAGGAGCCGGAGACCTTCGAGTGGGCCGATACGT
>NZ_JBFUGE010000366.1:0-6161 GCF_056403075.1 Ideonella sp. P3_A4
ATCGCCAACTCGGCGCCAGCCAGTGCATTCAGCAGCGAACTCTTGCCGACATTCGGCTGGCCGGCCAGCACGACACGCAGGCCTTCGCGCAGCAACGCACCTTGGCGGGTGCGGGTCAGCAACTCGTCGAGCTGCCGCTGGATGCGCGCCAGCTGTCCACGCGCATCGGCTTTTTCGAGGAAGTCGATTTCTTCCTCGGGAAAATCCAGCGTCGCCTCGACCAGCATGCGCAGGCGCACGATGGCTTCGGCCAGGCCGTCGATCTGGGCCGAGAACGCGCCAGCGAGTGAACGGCTGGCCGAGCGGGCCGCAGCTTCGGTGCTGGCGTCGATCAGGTCGGCCACCGCCTCGGCCTGGGCCAGGTCGAGCTTGTCGTTCAGAAAAGCGCGCTGCGTGAATTCACCGGGCTCGGCCAGGCGCAGCCCTGACAGCATTGGCACGCCATCGGTGCCGACAGCCAGCTCCAGGCAACGCGCCAGCAGCAACTGCAGCACCACCGGCCCGCCGTGGGCTTGCAGTTCGAGCACGTCTTCACCGGTGTACGAATGCGGGGCCGGGAAGAACAGCGCCAGCCCTTGGTCGATGGCCTGGCCATCGGCACCGAGGAACGGGCCGTAGTGGGCACGGCGCGGGCTCAACTCAGTGCCGGTCAGTGCGCTTGCCAAGTCAGCCAGGCCACGGCCCGACACACGCACGATACCGACCGCACCCCGCCCGGGGGCGGTGGCAATCGCGACGATGGGGTCTTGGTGGCGGCCGAGGGACACGGCCGGGATTGTCCCCTGAGCGCCGCCCCGCAGCGAAAGCGGGGGCGGCCTCAAGGCACAGGTGTTGGCGCGGGGGGAGCGTCGATCATGGCCTTCTTCGGCCGCGTTCGATCACTCACTCACCGGAGGTTCCGGGTGGACCCCGCACCACGATGATCGTCCAACGGCCACGGCCCTTGAACCCCTCGAAATGAAAAAAGGCCCCGACGAGCGGGGCCTTTCGTGGCAAGGATCACGAAGCGATCACTTCACGCCCAAGCGCTTGTTGATGAACCACTGCTGCGCGATCGACAGCAGGTTGTTCGTCAGCCAGTACAGCACCAGGCCGGACGGGAAGTAGAAGAACATGAAGCTGAACATCAGCGGCATCAGCCACATCATCTTCGCCTGCGTCGGGTCCGGTGCCTTGGGGCCGAGCGCGACCTGCAGCAGCGAACTCAAGGTCATCAGGATCGGCAGCGGGCCGATCGGCATGTTGCCCAGCGGCAGCATGCCGAACAGGTTGTCCGGCTTGGACAGGTCGGTGACCCAGCCCAGCCACGGCGCACCACGCATCTCGACCGAGGCCAGCAGCACCCAGTACAGCGCGATGAAGAACGGCATCTGCACGACGATCGGCAGGCAACCCCCCAGCGGGTTGATCTTCTCTTCGCGGTAGATGCGCATCATCTCTTGCTGCATCTCCTGCGGCTTGTCCTTCATCCGTTCGCGCATTTCCATGATGCGCGGGTTGACCGCCTTCATCTTGGCCTGCGAACGGTAGGCGCTGGCATTGAGCCAATAGAAGGCGATCTTCAGCAGCACGACCAGCGCGATGATGGACCAGCCCCAGTTACCCAGCAGGTTGTGCAGGTGGTCCAGCAGCCAGAACAGCGGCTTGGCCAGGATGGTCACGCGGCCGTAGTCCTTGACCAGCTCCAAACCCGGCTCCATCACCTCGAGCTTCTTCTCGTCCTGCGGACCGGCGTACAACGTGGCGTCGTGGGTCAGTGTCGCCCCCGGTTGCAGCGTCTCCAACGGTTGCACCATGGCCACGGTGTAGTCGCCGCCGAGCTTGTTGGTGTCGAATTCGCGCGACTTGCCGGCCGGCATCAGCCAGGCGCTGACGAAATGGTGCTGGATCATCGCGACCCAACCATCGTTGGCGGTGGCCTCGGTCTTGGCCGGATTGGCGCCGCGCTTGTCGATCTCGGCCGGCTCGATCTTCTTGAACTTGCCCGCATCGTTGTAGATGGCCGGGCCGGTGTAGGTGAAGCCTGTCGACGAGAAATACGACGTCGATTGCCCTTCGGGCGGCCGGCCGTCGCGCAGCAGCTGCAGGTAGACCTTGGGCGTGATCGGCTCGGCCGACACGTTGGTCAGCTCGTGCTTGACCCGGATCGCGTAGTCGCCGCGCTTGAAGGTATAGGTCTTGACCAACTTGGCGCCGCCGATCTCGGCCGACTCGAAGCGCACGCTCAGTTCGTTGGCACCGTCTTTCAGCGTGCGCTCACCCGGCGCAACCGTGAACGGGCTCAGGTGGCGTGGCAACGGCGCGCCACCGGCGGCATTGAAGAAGCCCGTCTGCGCCAAGTAGGTGCGGGACGCGCTCTGATCGAACAGCACCACCGGGTGCGTCGGGTCGATGTTGTCGGGATAGCCGGTCAGCTCCAGGTGGGTGACGGTCGCACCCAGCGTGTCCAGCTTCAGCTTCATCACGTCGGTCTGGACCGTGATCTGCTCGCTTGGCGCGCTGGCGGCTGCCGCAGCGGTGGCCGCCGCCGCTGGCATGCCCGCCGTGGCCGGTACACCGCCGGTTGCCGCAACACTGGCCGCGCCCGCGGCTCCCGAGGCAGCGGCGTTGGCCGGTGCGGTGCTGTCGGCGATCGGCATGCCGAACATCGTCGGATGCCCGTTGTGCTTGTTCCACCCGTCCCACAGCAGGGCGAGCGACATGATGAACACCACCCACAGCAGGGTGCGACGCATATCGGTCATGGCAAGGGCCTGGAAAAAATCTTGGAGGGGTCGCCCACGGTGGCCGCCGGCAACAAATGGGTGAAAAGGCGCGGCCGCTCGGCCGGCACCGGGTCGCAGCCACCTTCACACCAAGGGTGGCAGCGCAGCACGCGAGCCACGGTCAGGTAGCTGCCCGCCAGGGCACCATGGCGTTGCAAGGCCTCGATCCCGTAGACCGAACAGCTGGGCGCAAAGCGGCATTGGTTGCCGAGCCAGGGACTCAGCAGCAGCCGGTAGCCACGCAACAACAACACCAGCGCACGCCGCGGCCCCAGCTTCAGCCAGGGCAGCATGCGCCCGAGCCAACTCATGGCGCGCGGCGGCCGGTCACGGCACGGCTGAACAGCTGGGCAATCTCGGCCCGCGCCGCCAGCCGCAGGGGCTCGGACGACGGGCTCAGGTACTCGCGCTTGTCGAACGGCAGGCGCAAACGAACCACCCACAGGCCTGGTGGCAAGGCTGATGCGTGCTGCGCCATCGCCGCTCGAATCTGGCGCTTGATCAGATTGCGAGTGACCGCTCGCTTGGCATGCCGTTTGGGCACGACCAAGCCCAGCCAATGCCCATTGGGCGGTGGCGGGAGAGGTGCTGTTGAAGATTCATCCACAAGGCCGGCATCGATCATGTCGGCACCTGTGGATAAGTCTGGTGAAACAGGCGGGACAACCTTTTGTCGGACGTCCACAGCGACGCTGTCGCGCGCAAGCGAAGGCCAGCCGCTCACATGATGAACGGCGAAGTGAGCACTTCGCGAACGGGACGAAGTCGCGAGCACGCGTTCGAAATCGGCCGGTCGCACGATGCGGCCGATCATGGCGTGCGCTTTAGACCTGGGACAGCTTCTTGCGGCCCTTGGCACGGCGCGCGTTGATGACCGCGCGGCCGCCCCGCGACTTCATGCGAACGAGGAAGCCATGCGTACGGGCGCGGCGGATCTTGGAAGGCTGGTAAGTGCGCTTCATGGTGCTTGATTCAGGAGTTGGAAGGGGCTTCCCAGCCGCCTGAGGTCAAGCTTGGCAAAGCTCTAGCGCAGCAGCCTGGGGCCTGCCGAACTCGCTTTCGAATCCGGCCAGCCCCCGGTGACCACTCAAGTCGCCTCACTTGCTCTGCTTGACGCAAAAAGCGAGACGTGCCTGACGGCCCCGATTCGGGAAACCCACTATTAGAGCAAAAAACGTGAGGAGGGTCAAACACTTGCACCACAGCACGTGGCTTGGCGCGGGGCTTGACCGGGCTGCAAAAACTGTGGATAACCACCGCCTTCGTCCCCCGTTCCGTGCGTAGAATCCGGCCGCTCGATAAGAACTTGTCCACAATGAGCCTTGATCTCTGGCAGCGTGGTTGCGAACGCCTCGCGACCGAACTGCCCGAACAGCAATTCGCCACCTGGATCCGCCCGCTACCGCCGGCGGACATCACTGACGCGGGCGATGCCGGCGCGGTGGCCTGCCTGCGCGTACCCAACCGTTTCAAGCTGGACTGGATCCGCTCCCAGTACGGCGCCCGCATCGAAAACATCCTGACCGACCTGGCCGGCAAGCCGGTGCGGCTCGAATTGAGCCTGGCCCCGCGCGAGCCGATGGCAGGGCTGACGATGCGCCCGCCGGTCAATGGCAGCGTGCGCACCAGCGTGATGACGCCGTCGTTCAGCCACCCGAACCAGCCCATCACCGCCGCGCAGGTGCTGGCCAATGCCGCCTTGCCCAGGCGCGAAGACAGCCTGGCCCTGGCCACAGCGGCCGATACAGCGACGCTGCGCCGCCCCACAAGCCCCAATGGCAGCCCGTCGATCCACGGCATCCACCTGCCGCCGGCCTCGAACCGCCACCGCCTGAACACCGCGCTGACCTTCGACAACCTCGTCGCCGGCCGCGCCAACCAGATGGCCCGCACCGCCGCGCTGCACGTGGCCGGCGCGCCAGGCCAGATGTACAACCCGTTGTTCATCTACGGCGGCGTCGGCCTGGGCAAGACCCACCTGGTGCACGCCGTGGGCAATGCGCTGCTGGCCGACAACCCGAACGCCCGCGTGCTGTACCTGCACGCCGAGCAGTTCATCTCCGACGTCGTCAAGAACTACCAGCGCAAGACTTTCGACGAGCTGAAGGCCAAGTACCACCAGCTCGACCTGCTGCTGATCGACGATGTGCAGTTCTTCGCCGGCAAGGAGCGCACGCAGGAGGAGTTCTTCAACGCCTTCGAAGCGCTGCTGGCCAAGCGGGCCCACATCATCATGACCAGCGACACCTACCCCAAGGGGCTGGTGGACATCGACGAGCGCCTGACCTCGCGCTTCGACTCCGGCCTGACAGTGGCGATCGAGCCGCCCGAGCTGGAGATGCGCGTGGCTATCTTGCTGGCCAAGGCCCGCGCCGAGGGCACGCTGATGCCCGAGGACGTCGCATTCTTCGTCGCCAAGAACGTACGCGCCAACGTGCGTGAGCTCGAAGGCGCGCTGCGCAAGGTGCTGGCGTACTCGAAGTTCTCGCACAAGGACATCTCGATCAACCTGGCCCGCGAGGCCTTGAAAGACCTGCTGTCGATCCAGAACCGGCAGATCTCGGTCGAGAACATCCAGAAGACGGTGGCCGACTTCTACAAGATCAAGGTCGCCGACATGTACTCGAAGAAGCGCCCGGCCTCGATCGCCCGCCCGCGCCAGATCGCGATGTACCTGGCCAAGGAACTGACCCAGAAGAGCCTGCCCGAGATCGGTGAGCTCTTCGGCGGCCGCGACCACACCACCGTGCTGCACGCGGTGCGCAAGATCGGCGGCGAGCGCCACAAGAACACCGAACTGAACCAGCAGCTGCACGTGCTCGAACAGACCCTCAAGGGCTGACCTCGGGCTTAAGGGGCCCTTCTTTTTTCAACGCATGACCGATCCTGGCCCCACTGTCAACGTGCAAGCCTGGGGACAACTTTCGAACAAGCACCCAGTTACCCACAGCCCCAGACCGTCGCGACAAGTTGCTGTCTTTTGGCCCCTGTCCAAACAAGCCCCCGGCACACAGGGTTGCCCTGACGCTAAAGCATTGAAGAATCAGGCGAAAATGCGCTTTTCCACAGTTGGCGCCTGAGCCTACTAGAACGACTAAGTTCAAAGAGGAAGACATGATTGTTCTGAAAGCCCCACAAGAAAAGTTGCTGGCTGCCCTGCAGGCCGTGGCCGGCATCGTGGAGCGGCGCCACACCTTGCCCATCCTRGCCAACGTGCTGCTGCGCAAAACCGGTGAAACGATCGAGTTCACGACCAGTGACCTGGAGATCCAGGTCCGCACCAGCGCTGGCCTTGGTGGCGACGCTGGCAGCCTGTCGACCACCGTCGGTGCGCGCAAGATGATCGACATCCTGCGCACGCTGCCGTCCGACCAGGTCGTGAGCCTGACCGCCAAC
>NZ_JBFUGE010000367.1:0-6030 GCF_056403075.1 Ideonella sp. P3_A4
CCATCGAGGTGCCCGACATCACGCCCCAACGGTCGYTCGGGATCGTCGAGACGATCGCGACGCCCGGTGCGGTCAGCGCCACCTTGTCGCCTCGGTTCGAGAATTTGGCGAAGAAACTGGGCTTGTGGGCCAGTTCCTTGCCGACCGAGGTGCTCAGCGTCCAGTCCAGGTAGGCCCCGAGCGGCCAGCTTTCGCGCAAGCCGATCGCCGAGACAGCCACCGCCTTGGGGTAGCGTGCCGGGTAGGCGACGCTCGCCTTGCCGTCGTTGCCGGTCGCGGCGACGCACACGCAGCCCAGGCCCCATGCTTGCTCGATCGCATCGCGCACCGCTCCATCGGCCGCGCCGCCGCCGATGCTCAGGTTGACCAGGTCACAGCCGTCCAGCGCCGCCTGCTTGATGGCCGCGGCGATCGCGAAGGTCGAGGCCTCTTCGACGCCGTCTTCGAAGATCCGGTACGCGTACAGCTGCACGTGGCTGGCTTCGCCGCGGCGCCAACCGTGGGCCGTGGCTGCGATCACGCCGGCAACATGGGTGCCGTGGCCGTCCCAGTCGCGCCAGCGTCGCGGCTGCTCTTCGGTGGTGTTGCGGCCACCGTTGACGGCCAGGCTTTCGTGCGGACCGACGCCGGTGTCGACCACACCGACCTTGACGCCACGGCCGGCAGCCGCCATCGGTTCGCCGTAGGCCAAGCCCCGGGCATCGGGCGCGCGCAGGTCGACGGCCGGCACCAGCACCTCGAAGCCGTCGGCGGTCACGGCGACTGTCGGCAGCCGGACCGGCCAGCCGCTGTGCAGCGGGTCGACGTACAGCGCCTGCAGCGCGGCGGGCTCCTCGTCGAACTCGAGCTGTGCGCGGCCGTAGCGGTCGGTGGTGGCCGCGACGCCAACGCCTTCGGCCTCGTCGAGCATGGCCGTGACCAGCGCATCGCCAAGCAGCTTGGGCTTGTCACCATCGACCCGCACGGTGACGGTCCATTGGAAGACCTTGCGATGGGTGCCGCCGGCTGCGGCCTTGGCCGGCGCTCGCAGCGTGTGCCATGGGCCGCGGGCCCGCTCCAGCGGGTACCACTGCTCTTCGAACACGTGGGCACCTTCCGGCGCCAGGGCCTTCACCTGGTCGAGCGTCACATGGTCTGCGTCGACCAGCACCGAGCCGTCGGCCGGGGCCGTGTTGACGATGGTCAGCGCCAGGCTGGCCGCCTTGGCAACGTGTCCCACCGTGTGGCCCGCGTCGGCCGCGTGTGCGCCGGTGATGACAGGCATCGACAGCAGCCGCGCGGTCCGGGCGGGTGTGCTCGAATCATCGGTCAGTCCATCCTTGGGGATGACCATGAAGCGTCGTGGGCGTTCAGCAGTTTGCATCGCGGCGATTGTGGTTGGGGGAACAACGGTGCGACATCCCGCAAGTCATGCTGACGACGTGAGTTGGTGACAGCTCGTTTCGCCAACCACCTTGCGGTTGCGCTCGGTCCCTCCAGCGCTCTTCTCGGTACAGGGCCTGGTCAGCATGGCCGAGAACTGGCTCACCCAATGACCCACCTCCGTGCGACGATCCGCGCTTTCAACACAAGGCACCAGGAGGCCAGCGATGATTGATCACACCGGCGTGGGCGTCAGCGACTACGAACGCAGCAAGCGCTTCTACACCGACGCACTGGCACCCATCGGCTACACGATGCTGATGGAAGTACCGAAGGAGTTCACCGGCGGGGTCGGTGTGGCCGGCTTCGGCGAGGCACCGAAGCCGGACTTCTGGATCCATGGCGGCCAGCCGAACAAGCCGCCGATCCACGTGGCCTTCCGCGTCGACAGCCGGGCGCTGGTCGACGCGTTCTACAAGGCCGCTCTCGAGGCTGGCGGTACCGACAACGGCCCGCCGGGCCTGCGGCCGCACTACCACCAGCACTACTACGGCGCCTTCGTGCGTGACCCCGACGGCCACAACATCGAGGCCGTCTGCCATCTGCCGGCCTGAGGCGAGGGCCTCAGGCCCTCGCCTCATCAGGCGAGGTTGCGCAGCTCCCGCAGCGCGACCGACAGCATCGCCAGGTCGGCGTTCTTGGTGTCGGCCAGCTCCAGCAGAACGCGTTGAGCACGTTCGAGCGCCACCGCGTTGGCCGCTTCCCAGGCGGCCAGCATCTGCGCCGAGCCGCCTTCGCCGGAGCCGAGCACCTCTTGCGTGATCGCGCGCTGCAGGCCTGCCAGGTCGTCGCCGAGTGCGTTCTTCGCCAGGCTTTGCCAATGGCTGCTGCCGGGCAGTGCGTCGATCTGCTGGCGCAGGCTCGCCAGGCCCAGGCGCGAGGCCACACCCACGTGCACCTCGCCGACCTCGGTCACATCGCGCTTGGCGCCTTCAGCCACTTCGGCGATGTCGAGCGCTGCGTACAGCCCCTCGGCACTGGCCACGCGGTGGGCCAACGCGGCCGGCACGCCGGCGGCAACCCAGGCCAGGGCATGCGGTGACGAAGCCGCCTGCGCGGCCAGCGGCTCGCGCAGCGCTTCGACCGCGTCGCGGAAGCGGGTGAAGGTCTGTTCCATCGGCTCGGCCAGCCGCCGGTAGCGCAAGAACCAGGTGGTCGCGCGCGAGGTCAGCCAACCTTCCTCGACCAGCATTTCGGACTGCACCGCATCGGGCACCACGTTGTCCAGTGCCTCGACCTGCTGCCACAGCGCCACGTGGCCCATCACCTCGCGGGTGCAAAGGTAGGCACGCACCACCTGCGCCGGCTTGGCGCCGGTCATGTCGGCCAGCCGGTGGACGAAGGTCGAGCCGACGCGGTTGACCATGCTGTTGAGCACGTGGGTCGCGACGATCTCGCGCTTGAGCGGGTGGCGCGGGATGTAGCCGGCCATGCTCTCGCGCATCGTGGCCGGGAAGTAGCGTTCCAGCGCGCTGCCGATCCACGGGTCTTCCGGCAGGTCCGACGCGATGATCTCGTCGAACAGCCACATCTTGCAGTAGGCCAGCAGCACCGCGCGCTCGGGCGTCGTCAGCCCGATGCCGTGGGCCGCGCGTTCGGCGATCTCGTCGTCGGTCGGCAGGAACTCGATCGCGCGGTTCAGCCGCCCGGCTTTTTCGAGGAAGCGCATGAAACGCGCTTCCTGGTCGAGCAGCTTGGCGCCCAGCCGGTGCGTCACCGACAGCACCTGGGTCTGGAAGTAGTTGTCGCGCAGCACCAGCGCGGCGACCTCGTCGGTCATCTGCGCCAGCGTCGCATTGCGCTGCTTCTCGGTCATCTCGCCGTCGGCGACCGCCAGGCCCAGCAGGATCTTGATGTTGACCTCGTGGTCCGAGGTGTCGACGCCGGCCGAGTTGTCGATCGCATCGGTGTTCAGCGAGACGCCGTTCAGCGCCGCCTCGATGCGGCCGAGCTGCGTGAAGCCGAGGTTGCCGCCTTCGCCGATCACCTTGCAGCGCAGTTCGCGGCCGTTGATGCGGATCGCGTCGTTGGCGCGGTCGCCGACCTCGGCATGGGTCTGCGTGCTGGCCTTCACGTAGGTGCCGATGCCGCCGTTGTAGAGCAGGTCGACGGGTGCCTTCAGGATCGCCGACAACAGCTCGGTCGGCGCCAGCCTGTCGGCCTCGATGCCGAGTGCAGCGCGGGCCTGCGGCGAGATCGGGATCGATTTTTCCGAGCGGGCCCAGACGCCGCCGCCGGCCGAGATCAGCTCGGTGTTGTAGTCGGCCCAGGACGAACGCGGCAGCTTGAACATGCGATCGCGCTCGACGAACGAGGTCGCCGCATCGGGCGTCGGGTCGATGAAGATGTGGCGGTGGTCGAAGGCGGCGATGAGCCGGATGTGCTTGGACAGCAGCATGCCGTTGCCGAACACGTCGCCCGACATGTCGCCCACACCAGCGACGGTGAAGTCGGTCGTCTGGATGTCGGTGCCGCGTTCACGGAAGAAGCGCTTGACGCTCTCCCACGCGCCGCGGGCGGTGATGCCCATCGCCTTGTGGTCATAGCCGACGCTGCCGCCGGAGGCGAACGCATCGCCCAGCCAGTGGCCGTACTCCTTGCTGACGGCGTTGGCGTAGTCCGAGAAGGTCGCAGTGCCCTTGTCGGCCGCGACCACCAGGTACGGGTCGTCGGCATCGAGCCGGACGATCTGCGGCGGCGGCACGACCGTGGTGCCGTTCAGGTTGTCGGTCAGGTCGAGCAGGCCGCGCAGGTAGTCCTGGTAGCAGGCCACGCCTTCTTTCATGAACGCGTCGCGGTCGGTCGCCGGCGGCGCCTTCTTCAGCACGAAGCCGCCCTTGGAGCCGACCGGCACGATGACGGTGTTCTTCACCATCTGCGCCTTCACGAGCCCCAGCACCTCGGTGCGGAAGTCTTCCGGCCGGTCCGACCAGCGCAGCCCGCCGCGCGCGACCTTGCCGCCACGCAGGTGGATGCCCTCGAATCGCGGTGAGTAGACGAAGATCTCGAACAGCGGCTTCGGCTCGGGCAGGCCCGGCACCTTGGCCGATTCGAACTTGAAGCTGAGGAATGAGCGACGCGGCCCGGGCGCGCCCGAGTGGCCGATGCCGGTGCGCCAGTAGTTGGTGCGCAGCGTGGCCTGCACGAGGGCCAGCAGCTGCCGCAGCACGCGGTCTTCCTGCAGGTTGCTGACACGGTCCAGCGCCTGCTCGATCGCATTGACCTGCGAGGCCGCGGCTTGTTCGTCACGGCCGTTCGGGTCGAGCTTAAGCTTGAACAGATGCACCAGCATGCGCGCGATGCGCGGGTGGGCCGTCAGCGTGGCTTCGACCGCAGCCTGCGACAACGCGAAGCCGATCTGCTTCAGGTAACGCGCATAGGCACGAAGTACGACGATCTCGTCGGCCGCCAGCCCGGCGCGCAGCACCAGCCGGTTCAGGTCGTCGTTCTCGACCTCGCCGCGGAAGACGCGACCGAAGCAGTCCTCGAACAGCTTGGCCAACGTCTCGTCCTCGATCTCGTCGGACACCGCCGCCTGCATGTCGAAGTCATGCAGCGAGATCGACGCGCCGTCCGCCGTCAGCCTGTAGTTCTGCTCACCGAGCACGCGCACACCCATGTGCTCGAGCATCGGCAGGCTGTCGGACAGCACGATCGGCTCACCACGCCGGTAGACCTTGAAGCCCAAGGCGCTGGTGCCGCCGCCGAGCGGCCGGTACAGCGCCAGCGCCAGCGGTGACGCTGCCGACAGCGAGGCGACGGTGCGCACGTCTGGCACAGCAGCACGAGCCGGCACGCGCTCGCGGTATTCGGGCGGGAAGGCGTTGCTCCAGCCCTTGAACAGTGCGATGCCCCGGGCTTCGCCTTCGGCTTCGGTCAGCGCATCGCGCAGGCCGTCGTCCCAACGGCGGGCGGCCTCGGCCAGCTTGCGCTCAAGCTCCTTGCGGTCGATCGCTGGAACCTGGCCCGGTGTCGTACGCACGGTGAAGTGGATGCGCGCCAGCACCGTGTCGCTCAGCAGCACGTCGAACTCGGCGCTGGTGCCGGCAAAGGCCTGCATCAGGATGCGCTGGAACTTGATTCGCAGGTCGGTCGCGTAGGCCTCGCGCGGCACGTAGACCAGGCACGAGACGAACCTGTCGAACGGATCGCGCCGCACGAACAGGCGCAGCCGCTGGCGGTCGCCGAGCGCGAGGATGCCCAGCGCGGTCTCATACAACTCGTCGTCAGAGATCTGGAACAACTCGTCGCGCGGGAAGGTTTCGAGGATGTGCACCAGCGCCTTCGACAGGTGCCCGCCCGGCGGCAGGCCGGCGCGGTTGGCGATGGCCTCGACCTTGCCGCGCAGCAGCGGTGTCTCTGCCACGCGGGCGCTGTAGGCCGTGGAAGTGAGCAAGCCGACGAAGCGGTGTTCGCCGATCACCTTCCCGCTCTTGTCGTAGCGCTTGACGCCGACGTAATCGGTGTAGCCCGGCCGGTGCACGGTCGAGCGTGTGTTGGCTTTGGTGACGACCAGCACTGGCGTCGGCGCATGGGCCAGCTCGCGGGCATTGGCCGGCAGTTGCGACAGGCCCGACGAGGCCTTGTCGGCCTCGGTCTCTCGAAGAA
>NZ_JBFUGE010000368.1:0-6026 GCF_056403075.1 Ideonella sp. P3_A4
GAGTACGACGAGGCATAGAACAGGCCCGGGTACTTGGCAGCCGCCATCAGCTCGATGATCTTGGCGATCGGCTCGGCGTTGGTCGTGAACATCACGCAGTCCGGCCGGTTGATCAGCAACTCGTGCGCAGCGGCTTCGAAGTTGGTCGCGTTGCGGTCGATCGCCACGATCACCTTTGGTGTCATGCCCACATCGGCCAGCGATTGCTTCAGCGAATTCAGGTTGCTGGCCGCGGCATCCGCCATGTAGACGATGCCCACGCCCTTCAGGCCGAAGTCCTTGGCATAACCAATCATCCGCCGGTACTCGGCGTCGTGGCCGACGCGCACGTTGAAGACGTTCTTGACGTTGGCGGCACGCAAGCCCAGGTTGCCGCTGGCAGTACCCAGCAGCGCGATGCGTGAATCTTCGATCACCGGCAAGCTGGCCTCGGCGCCGACGCCGCTGGTCAGGCCGATCAGGCTGATGGCGTCGGTCTCCGCCAGGCTCAGCACGTTCTTCATGCAATTGGCGCGCAAGCCGCCATCGTCCAGGCAGTTCAGCTCGAAGCGAACGCCGTTGTTCTGCGCATTGGCGGCAGCGAAAGCGGCGGCAATGCCGCTGCGCATGTCCTGCCCGTAGGCGGCCTGGCCGCCAGTGAGTGAGGCCGACTGGCCAAATCGAACGACGCGGGTGTCCGCGCGGCTCACCAGGGGCCACGCCCCCATCGAGGTACCCAAGCCCACAGCCGAAGCTGCTGACAAAGCCTGCACGAATGATCTTCTCTGCATGACGCGCTCCCTGAAAGTACAAACGTGCGGCGTTGCCGTTTGTGACTGTGTCGTCGTCTTTGCCGAGAGCGCTTTAAGCGCTGCGTATGTCCGATTACGTTTGCTACATATGGTTACGAGCGGCAAAATGGCGAACCATTCGRCAGACGGCCTTTCTGACGTGGGCTTTCTGGATTTCCTTCGGTGGCCGGACTCCTAGAATGAACCGAACCCGGCCTCCTTGACCGGGATCAAATCCCCCGCTGCCGCGCGTGGACTGACCTGGTTCGCGCCGCACGCCGACTGCCCCACCGGAGCCGCACCATGGACACCCGCACCGCCCCCGCCCGCCTTCGCATTGCCCGCCTGCGCGAGGTGATGGCCGCGAACCATGTGGATGCCGTGCTGGTGCCGTCGAGCGACCCGCACTTGTCTGAATACCTGCCCGGCCGCTGGCAGGGCCGGGAGTGGTTCTCGGGCTTCACCGGCTCGATGGCGACGCTGGTGGTCACGATCGGCGAGGCCGCGCTGTTCGCCGACAGCCGCTACTGGACGCAGGCCGAAGCCGAGCTGCAAGGCAGCGGCATCTCACTGGTCAAGATCCCGACCGGCGCCGCGACGCACCATCTGGACTGGATCACCGAGCGTGTGCGCCCGGGCCAGGCACTGGCGGTCGATGGCCAGGTGCTGGGTCTGGCGGCCGCACAGCAACTGCGCGGCGTGACCGAGCGCGCCGGCATCCGCTTGCTCACCAACGTCGACCTGCTCGAATCGGCCTGGGTCGATCGCCCGAGCCTGCCAACCGCCGCGGTCTACGACCACGTGGCCCCGCAAGCCCCGGTGGCCCGCCCGGCCAAGCTGGCGCTGGTGCGGGAAGCGATGTCGCGCCACGGCGCGACCCACCATTTCGTCTCGACGGTCGACGACATCGCCTGGATCACCAACCTGCGCGGTGCAGACGTTGCCTACAACCCGGTCTTCCTGGCCCACCTGTTGATCAGCCACCAGGCCGCGACGCTGTTCGTTGGCACCGGCAAGGTCAGCGCCGAGCTGGCCGCCACGCTGGCGGCTGACGGCATCACGCTGGCCGACTACGGCAAGGCGCCGGCGGCGCTGGGCGCGCTGGGGCAGGGTGCCCGCCTGCTGATCGACCCGAAGCGTGTCACGCTGGGCCTGCGCGAAGCGGCGCCCGAAGGGCTGACCGTGATCGAGGCGATCAACCCGAGCACCTTGATGAAGAGCCGCAAGACCGCGGCCGAAGCGGCGTTTGTGCGCCAGGCGATGGAAGAAGACGGCGCCGCGATGTGCGCCTTCTACGCCTGGCTCGAGCCGGCGCTGGCCAGCGGCGAGCGCATCACCGAGATCACGATCGACGAGAAGCTGAGCGCCGAGCGCGCCAAGCGCCCGGGCTTTGTCGGCCTGAGCTTCCCGACGATTGCCGGCTACAACGCCAACGGCGCCATGCCGCATTACCGCGCGACGCCTGAGCACCATGCGGTGATTGAAGGCAACGGCCTGCTGCTGATCGACTCCGGCGCACAGTTCATTGGCGGCACGACCGACATCACCCGTGTCTGGCCGGTCGGCACGCCTTCGCCTGAGCAAAAGCGCGACTACACGCTGGTGCTCAAGGGCACGCTGAGCCTGAGCCGCGCGCGCTTCCCGCGTGGCACGCTGAGCCCGCACCTCGACGCGCTGGCTCGCGTTCCGCTGTGGGCCGAGAGCCTCGAATACGGCCACGGCACCGGCCATGGCGTGGGCTACTTCCTGAACGTGCACGAAGGCCCGCAGTCGATCAGCAAGGCCATCCCCGATATCAACATGGCGATGGAGCCGGGCATGATCACCTCGATCGAGCCGGGCCTGTACCGGCCGGGACGCTGGGGTGTGCGGATCGAGAACCTGGTGCTGAACGTGTCGGCACCGGCCAGCGAGTTCGGCGAGTTCCTCGAGTTCGAGACACTCACCCTGTGCCCGATCGACACCCGTTGCCTCGACCTGGGTCTGCTGCGCGCCGATGAAGCCGACTGGCTGAACCGCTACCACGCCACCGTGCGCGAGCGTCTGGCGCCCAAGCTCAGCGGCGACGCGTTGGCTTGGCTGATGACGCGCACCGAGCCGGTCAAGGTCTGAAGCGGTTCTGCCGTCGCTCCTGTCGCGGTTGTGGCGGCAGGATAGCGGCGGCGCCCCGGACGCTGGCCCGCTCGCGGGCCACTGTTGGCGGTGGGCAAACTGCGGTGCCATTGACACCGTGGAGCTTGAGATGCGTGGGGGCGACCGCGAATAAGGGCCGGCGCCCGGAACGCCACCGCCACCCTGCGGGCACCCACATTGTTATGACACCGCGTGCCATGCCACTCCGTTTGCGGGGTAGGGGGCTCGGGGTGCCTTCGTAGGCCTTCATTCGCGGTCGCCCCAACCGCCGCGCCGCGTCACTCGGTGCCGATCGAGAGACCGTGGCCTGCGCAGCGCCTTTCCCCGCGAGCGGGGCCGGAGAAGGCATCCCGGGCCGCCTGCCCCTGCGCCGCCCTTTGAATGCCGCCTGGGCAAGGCCCGCGGCCCAGCAAGGCAACAAGCTTCAAGGCAAACTCGCTGCCCATGAAACTGCTCTTCGTTGCCGACCCGCTCGCGGGCTTCAAGATCCACAAGGATTCGACCTTCGCGATGATGCGCGAGGCCGCCAAGCGCGGCCATGCGATCTACGCCTGCGAACCCACCGACCTGTCGTGGGAGCGTGGTGGTCGCGTCGCCGCCCATGTGCGCCACATCTCGCTGACCGGCGCGTCCGGCTACGGTGTCAAAGACTGGTTCAAGGTCGAAGACGAGACCCGTGCGGCGCTGGCCGAGTTCGACGCGGTGCTGATGCGCCTGGACCCGCCGTTCGACAGCGAGTACTTCTACGCCACGCACCTGCTCAGCCGCGCCGAAGCCGAGGGCGCCCGCGTCTTCAACTCGCCGCAGGCGCTGCGTGACCACCCCGAAAAGCTCGCGATCCTCGAGTTCCCGGAGTTCATCACCCCGACGCTGGTGACCCGCAACGCGGCCGACATCCGCAGCTTTCACGACGGGCACAAGGACATCATCCTGAAACCGCTCGATGGCATGGGCGGCATGGGCATCTTCCGCGTCAAGGAAGACGGCCTGAACCTGGGCAGCATCATCGAGACGCTGAACCGCGACGGTGCGCAGACGGTGATGGTGCAGAAGTACCTGCCGGCCATCAGTGCTGGCGACAAGCGCGTGCTGGTGATCGGTGGCGAGCCGGTGCCTTACTCGCTGGCGCGCATCCCGCAGGGCAGCGAGATCCGCGGCAACCTCGCAGCCGGCGGCAAGGGCGTGGCACAGGCGCTGACGACACGTGACCGCGAGATCGCCGAGGCGATCGGCCCGAAGCTCGCGGCGCGTGGTCTGCTGCTGATCGGCCTCGACGTGATCGGCGACCAGCTCACCGAGATCAACGTCACCAGCCCGACCTGCTTCCAGGAGATCACCGACCAGATGGGCTTCGACGTGGCGAAGATGTTCGTTGATGCGCTGGAGGCGGCGCTGGTGCGCTGAGTCTTGCGCCTTCACTTTGCCGCGGCCCTTCGACAGGCTCAGGGCGAACGGTGGAGGGATCGCGCTGGCACCACTGTCCGTTCGGGCTGAGCTTGTCGAAGCCTTGGCGTGACGTCCGCACACGGCCACGGGGGACAATCGCCCCATGGCTCTGCTCACTCTCACCAACGCCCACCTCGCTTTCGGCCATGTGCCGCTGCTCGACGGTTCCGACTTTTCCCTCGAAGCCGGCGAACGCGTCGGCCTGATTGGCCGCAACGGCACCGGCAAATCGTCGCTGCTGAAAATCCTCGCCGGCCTGGAGCGGCCCGACGACGGCAACCTGCAGCTGCAAAGCGGCGTGCGTGTCATCTATGTGCCGCAAGAGCCCGTGTTCGACCATGCCTCCACTGTGTTCGACACCGTCGCCGAAGGCGTGGCCGAGGCGCGTGAACTGCGCGCCCGCTTCGAGGCCCATGAGCCGCACGAAGACCTCGATGCCCTGCAGACGCGGCTCGAAGCGCTCGATGGCTGGACCTGGGAGCAGCGCGTTGACGAGACGCTGCAGCGCCTGCGCTTGGATCCCACCGGCACCATCTCGGAGCTGTCTGGCGGCACTAAAAAGCGCGTCGCACTGGCCCGCGCACTGGTCGCGGCGCCCGACGTGCTGCTGCTCGACGAGCCGACCAACCACCTGGACCTGGACGCGATCGACTGGCTCGCCGGCCTGTTGAACAACTTCCGGGGTGCGCTTGTCTTGATCACCCACGACCGCGCGTTCCTCGACGCGGTGGCCACCCGCATCGTCGAGTTGGACCGCGGCAACCTGCACGGCTACCCCGGCAACTTCGCCGCCTTCGAAGCCGCCAAGCAGCGCGAGCTGGAAGCCGAGGCCTTGGCCAGCGCCCGCTTCGACAAGCTGCTGGCGCAAGAAGAGGTCTGGATCCGCAAGGGCGTCGAAGCCCGCCGCACCCGCAGCGTGGCCCGCGTGCAGCGGCTGGTGAAACTGCGCGAAGAGCATGCGGCGCGGCGCGAGCAGCAGGGCCGCGTGCGGCTGGACATCGACCGTGGCGCCGCCTCGGGCAAGCTGGTGGCCGAGCTGGAAGGCGTGTCGAAAGCCTATGGCGACAAGACCATCGTGCGCGACTTCTCGGCCATCTTCCTGCGTGGCGACAAGGTCGGCCTGGTTGGCCCCAACGGCGCCGGCAAGACCACGCTGCTGAAGATGATCCTCGGCCAGCTCACGCCCGACAGCGGCACGGTGCGCACCGGCTCGAACATGCAGATCGCCTACTTCGACCAGATGCGCGAAGTGCTGGACCCGAACAAGACGCTGGCCGACACCATCAGCCCGGGCAGCGAGTGGATCGAGATCGGCTCGCAGCGCAAGCATGTGATGAGCTACCTCGGCGACTTCCTGTTCGCGCCGGCGCGCGCGAACTCGCCAGTCAAGAGCCTGTCAGGCGGCGAGCGCAACCGGCTGCTGCTGGCTCGCCTGTTCGCGAGGCCGGCCAATGTGCTGGTGCTCGACGAGCCGACCAACGACCTCGACATCGAGACGCTGGAGCTGCTCGAAGAGCTGCTGCAGGACTACGACGGCACGGTGTTCCTGGTCAGCCACGACCGCCGCTTCGTCGACAACGTGGTGACGAGCACCGTGGTGGCTGAGGGCGACGGCCTCTGGCGCGAATACGAAGGTGGCATAGCCGATTGGCAGGCGCAGGCCGCACGCAGCGCCGC
>NZ_JBFUGE010000369.1:0-6025 GCF_056403075.1 Ideonella sp. P3_A4
GGTGGCCAACCTGCTGGACATGGCCCGGCTGGAATCCGGCGCCGTGCAACTGAACCTGCAGTGGCAGCCGCTGGAAGAGGTGGTGGGCAGCGCACTCGCCGCCACCGGCGCCACGCTGGCTGGCCGGCGAGTCCAAGTGAAGCTCGCCGACGACCTGCCACTGCTGCACCTGGACGCTTCGCTGATCGAGCGCGTGTTGGTCAACCTGTTGGAAAACGCGGTCAAGTACACGCCGCCAGGCTCGCCGATCGAGATCAGCGCATCGGCGACCGAGGGCGAGGTGGAACTGCGGGTCGACGACCACGGCGCCGGCCTGCCGCCCGGCCGCGAGGAAGCCATCTTCGAGAAGTTCGAGCGCGGCCGCAAGGAAAGCGCCACGCCTGGCGTCGGCCTCGGGCTGGCGATCTGCCGGGCCATCTTGCGGGCCCACGGCGGCGACATTCATGGCCAGACCCGGCCTGAAGGCGGGGCGCGCTTTGCCATCACGTTGCCGCGCGGCGAGCCGCCGAGCGATGATGGCGCGATGCTAGAGCTGGCCGTGACGACATGAGCGACAACCCCATGCGCGTGCTGATCGTCGAGGACGAAGCCGACATCCGCCGATTTGTGCGACTGGCACTCGAATCCGAAGGGCACGAGGTGTTCGAGGCCGACGGCGTCAAGCGTGCGCTGATCGAGGCCGGCACGCGCCGACCGGACCTGGTGGTGCTCGACCTCGGCCTGCCCGACGGTGACGGCGTGGATTTCATCCGCGACCTGCGCGGCTGGTCGCCGGTGCCGGTGATCGTGCTGTCGGCGCGCAGCAGCGAGACCGACAAGATCGCTGCGCTCGACGCGGGTGCCGACGACTACCTGGTCAAGCCCTTTGGTGCCGGCGAGTTGCTGGCGCGGGTGCGCGCGCAACTGCGTCGCCACACCCAGCAGACGCCGGCGGGCGAGCCCGTCGTCAACTTCGGCGACGTGTGCGTCGACCTGGCGCGCCGCAGCGTCGAACGCGCAGGGCAGGCGCTGCACCTGACGCCCATCGAGTACAGGCTGCTGACCCACTTGACCGCGCAACCGGACCGCGTGATCACGCATCGGCAACTGCTCAAAGTGGTCTGGGGCCCGGGCCATGCCGAGGACATCCACTATGTCCGCGTCCACATGGCCAATCTGCGCAAGAAGATCGAAACCGACCCCTCGATGCCGCGCCACCTCGTCACGGAAGCGGGCATCGGCTACCGATTCGTTCCCTGAGTCACTGAACCGCGTTGCTGGCGTATGACTATGCGCCTCAGCCCGCGCGCCTCAGCGTGGCCACTGATACGTGCGGCCAGCTGAGGCCGTTGAAGTTCAGGAGCACGGTCTGCGAGTATTGAAGCTGGTGGAAGGCCTCGCCCGACGGCCCTTTCACGGTCTCGATCCAGAACGTGGCGTCTATCTCCGCAGCCAGTGCATTGGGTGCCGGATTGCCCGCGAGAAAAGCGATGTTGGCCACGCCGCCGCCCGCGCTCGGCACGGGCACCACCCCCAGCTTCGAAGAGATGCTGAGGACCGTGGTCTCCACGATGTCTTGACCTTGGAGCGCGGCTTGCAACACGGAATTCGGGTTGTCGACCATGGCCTGCGTGATGCCGGCCAACTGAGCCGGTGGGGAGCGGAAGTCCGTTGGATTGCTCAGCGTGGATTCTGGAAAGCTGATCGGCTCCTTCGGGTTGTCGATCACGAACGGCGTGATGCTGACGGTGGGGATCACCGGCGTCTGGGCGATCACGTTCGCACTGCCTTGCGCCTCGATCGTGGTCCCGTGCGGAATGCTGCCCATCCGAACCACGGTGGCCACCTCTTGCGGCTCCGTTGTCGCTTGCACGTTGGCCCAGATCCCCGTCTCGACGTGGATGCCTCCGCCGATGTTGCGATCCGAGACTTGCTGAAGGTAGGTCATACCGAACAGGTTGATGTCGGCCTGCAGCAGGCCGCGATTGGGGATCGCGCCCGGGATGTTCTCGAACTGAATCGTTTCATCGGTGAGGTTGAGTTCGAGAAAGCGGTCCTGCCCAGGCGGATTGGGCGGGACGGCATGGAACGGCCGCCAGATCTGGTTGAGCCCCTGTCCCTTCCACGTGCCCAGCAGCAACTTCAGAGGCCCTAGCGGATCCTCTTGGTTCAGCTGGAGGGCCTTGTTGGCGGTCCGATGCGGCTTGAAGACGAAGTCCTTGGCGAGTTCCATGGTCTATCTCCCGAGTGGGTGGGAACACATGACAACAGCGAACGAATCAAGTGATCTGCGATGGGCCTGCTTGGTGCGAGGGGCCGTTGCGCGCTGACCAGAACGGGCTGTCCGGCCATCGCCGCTCTGCGCTGTAGTGCTTGCGGCGCTGGTCGAGGTAGCGCCGCCAGCTCGTGTCGGCGCGGCGCGCCCAGGCCAGCGCGGAGGGTGCCATCGGCTGGCCGGCGAGCCAGGCGATCATGGTGTCGGCGGCGGCCAGGCCATCGGCCAGCGCGCCCGAGATGCCCGAAGAGGTGAGTGGATCGAAGGCCATCAAGGCATCGCCGACCGCCATCCAGCCCGGGCCTGCTGCACGATCGAGGCAGGCGCTATGGGCGGGAAAGCTCGCGATCCTGGGTGTCTCGATCGGCGGCGCCAGGCGGCGGGCGAGTTCCTCGGTGTCGCACCACATTTGGCGAAAGCGATAGCCGTCGCGTAAATCGTTCTGACGGGCGAGATCGCGATCGGTCATCAGACACACGACGGCGCGTGCATCAGATGCGTTAGGCGCATCCGGCGCCGTAGGCAACGGGGCCGCGTACCACCAGCCTAACGCGAACGGCTCGAGCAGCGAGAGGCCGGCCAGGCGGCTCCCCGGTGACCGCGGCACCACGGCACCCAGCGCGACGAGCGAATCGATACGCCGTCGCGTGGCACCCAGGCGCGTGGCCAGCTCAGCACGCCGGCCGGTGGCGTCGACCAGGATGCGGGCGCGCCATTCGCTGCCGTCGCTCAGCCGCAGCGCCCAGCCTCGGCCTTCCCAGGCGAGCTGGTCGATCTTGGCCGGCCGCATCAGGCGCGCGCCACGGGCCACGGCGGCTTCGCGCAGCATCGTGTCGAAGGCCTCGCGGTCGAGGTGCCAGCCGTTGCCGCGCCCGCGGTGCAGGAAGTCGTCGATCTCTCGCCGATGGCCCCACAGCGAGAGGTTGCCCTGGTACGGCGCATGGGCCCGCATCGCGTCGGGCAGGCCCAGTCGCGTCAGCATCGGGCCGACGTCCGGCGTCGCCGACTCGCCGATGGACCACAGGCGCTCCAGCGGCCAGTCGACCAGGCCGACGTGCTCGACACCGGCCTGGCGCAGCGCCAGGGCCGTGGCGCAACCCGCCGGCCCGGCGCCGCAGATCAGCACATCAAGCGGCGTCACCCTTGGCCGGCGGGAAGAAGGGGCGTGGCAAGGTTCGCGCGACCTCGACGAAGCGCAATTCACCCTGGACCGACTTCTCCATCACGAAGCCCAGCCCCTGCCAGTACTTCACCATGTCGACGTCGTCGGAGAAGGAGATGAAGTCGTTGCGCAACTGATCGAAGTCGGTGCCGACCCAGGCGACCTGCTGGCCGCTGCGCAGATCCGGTGGCGGGGGCGCTGCTGCCACGCCGGCCACTGCACGCGGCGCAGGCGGTTCGAGGTAGACGAACTCAGGCCGTTGCGCTGGCCACCACCAGATGACGCGGCCGTCCATCGGCTGTGACGAACACTCGTTGAAGTCGGCCTGCCATGGCACGGCCATGTAGCGGCAGACGTCGCCCGGCTCCATCTGCGCCGGATCGAAGCCGGCGCTGAGCGGGCCGTCGATGACGAGGTGGGCATTGATGCGCAGCGGATCGTCGTCCTGGTAGATCGCGGTGTTGCGCGAGATCCAGCCCATCTCGATGCCGGGGGAGAAAGCACCGCCGACGCAGTTTTCCAGCACGCCGCGCGTGAGGGCGGCGGGTGAATCGCTGGTGGGTGGTTCATTGCAGAACCAGCCCGCTGCCCATTGCTGCATGAAGAAGAACTGGGTGTCCGTCAGGCGCAGGTACTTGGAGGTGAGGGTGCCAGGAATCAGGCAGTTATCACCCGCCAGGTACGGCATCATCGTGCGGCCCTTGTCGCTCACGATGACGTTCTCGTAACTCGGCGGTCGCAGCACGCCGAGGATCCAGCTGCGCAGGCCCTTGTATTCGTCAGTGGCCGGCGAGCTCGGCACGGCACCCAGCTGTTCGAAGTTGAAGGTGTGCGGCTTCGGCGGGATGGCGGCCACCCACGGGTAGAGCGTCGCACGCTCCAGCAGCGGCTGGATCTCGGTCTGGAAATTCGGCCGGTAGCCCGAAGGCCCGGACTTCCACAGCCCCCGTTCCTGGATCGCCGGTACCTTGCCGTCGCGCACGCCGGCATCGAAGATGGTGTCCCACAGCGAGACCAGGTTGGCGATCTGAGGTGCGTACGATGGCGGGCCGACCAGCACCCACGAAGCATCGGCGCGGATCTCGGTGCCATCGGTCAGCCGGATCGTCGCGACGATGGGCCCGTCCGAGGTGTCGTCCCACCAGCCGTCGTTGTTGGCGTAATCGGTGATCGTCGGGTTTGGCGAGATCGTTCCTGAAGTACCGAATCCGCCGAGGACCAGCAGGCGACCGGCGTCGTCGGTGCACAGCTCGCCGAGGCTGGTGATGCTCTCGCCGGTCGGGTGCAGTGGCCCGGGCGGGAAGTTCACGCCCTGGTAATTCGACGGCGCGCTGGCGGCATCAAACCGCACGTCGGACTGCGAGGCCCCGGCAATCGAGCGCGGCCCGGCGTCGATCATCAGCTTGTGGCGATCGGGCTCTTTCGCGTTGCGCAAGGGGTGGTTGGGCGCGTAGCCGTCTTCGCCTTCATTGGTCACGAAGGTGTACCAGCTCGCTTTCTTGTTGGCGATGTGTGCCGTCCAGGTGATGGCGGCGATGCCCGGTGTGCCGAGCGTGACTTCTTCCGAACCGTTAGGACCGTCGCGGAAGATGCGAAAGCGCGCCGCTTGCCGGCACAGGCGGCCTTGGTCGTCACGGAAGTCTTGCTCGGTGAAGGGTGCGCCGTCCGGCAGCGTCGGCAGGCCGCGGTAGACCTCTGGGCCGATGTAGAACTTGGCCGGCGCGTTGCCCACGCGTGCCACGCCGATGCTGGGGTAGATCTTGTAGCTTGACATGGTGTTGCCTCCCGTTCAAAGCGCATGGCCCGTGGTGGGGATGACCAGCTTCTCGAAGCCGTGCAAGGCCCGCGACAGGTGCAGGGCATGGACGCTTCCGGCGGGGGCTTTTTCGAGCGCCTGTCGTATGCCGCGGGCGAGCTGCTGCACGTCGGCGCTGTCGTCCCAGCTCCAGGTGGGCGCCGCATTCGGGCCGACGCCGCTGTCGCCGTTCTCATGGGCCGGCGTGCTCATCAAGGTGGCAGCCAGGCTCGGCAGCACCYCGTGCATCATGTTCAGCACGACGCCGAAGAAGGGGTCGTAGTCGCTGCGCAAGAACGTCCGCTCGAAGCCGCGCAACATCAGGCTGTAGTTCTGGTTGAACAGCTTCGCCTTGCTCAGGGCTGTGGGGTTCGAAAAGTCCTCCAGACGGGGGTTGGACGTGATCGGATAGGTCGGCGGGAAGTTCGCCAGGTCGAGCGAGACCTCGCGGAACTTCATGAAGTGACTCATCTCTTCAGGCGTGCCCAGGATCGGCCCGTAGGTGCCGTCGGTGCGCAGGCCGTACTGGTTGTAGGCGCCGAAAGGCTCGCGCGGAACCAGGGGCTTGTCGGCCGGCACCTTGCCTTCGCCTTGCCGGACGATCTGCTCGATGCCGGCCATCGCGCTGGGCTTGTCGTGAACTTCGATCACTGTGCCGCCGAACTTGCCGAGGTAGATGTCGGTACGTTGCCGGAACTCAGAAGATTCGGCCTGGAAGGGGTTGCCCGGGTAGGCCTCGATCGCGTCGACCAGCGACTGGTACAGCTGCGCGATCGTGTCGTAGTGGTCCCCTTGCGCCGGGGCGTCCCAGGGG